>NZ_KE383881.1:143056-234972 GCF_000422585.1 Hugenholtzia roseola DSM 9546 | reverse complement strand
ACATTAGCCGACCTATTACCAATTAAGAAAAAGTGTATTTTATTAACAGATTTAGGGTTTTATGGCTGGAAACTTCCACAAACAACACTTATTATGCCCCACAAGAAGCCCAAAAATAAGGAACTTACCAAAATACAAAAAGTTCAAAATAGACTACAAAGTAAAGAAAGAGTAAGAATAGAAAATGCGTTTGCACACCTAAAAGCATTACGAATTGTCAAAGAACGAATCAGAACTTACATAGACAAAACAAAAGAAACCGTATTCACCATAGCCGTAGCACTATACAATTTCAGGAAAACTTTTGCCCTAAAAAGAAAAGTCATACGGCTATAATTATTCATAAACTCTAATATTAAAACAGTCATCATATCAAAAAAGGCTTCTGTTCGCCTATGCGAATAGGTCAGCAAAAGCCCCAAAAAAGATACAGAAAAAGACCTGATTGCTTTTTTGCAAATAAATTTTGCGTAAGAATGACATAAATACAATATTTTTATTTTTTATTAAACTATTTTTTAGATAATCATTACATTTTTTTTGTAGCAACGCCCAAAAAAGCCAATAACGCAAAGATTTTTTCTTGCGCTGCCTATTTTTTTGCTATCTTGCTATCCGAAGTGCCAAAAGTTCATTTTGGCTTAGATAATTTTCATTTCTTTTTTCTATGCAACAGGTTTTTTCTAATTTTATGCAGAAGGCGGCTCTTTTTTGTGGCTTGCTTTTCTGCTTTTCTACGGTAGAGGCGCAAGATTTGGCATCAAATCGGGGAGTTGAGCTTGTTCGTCCTGATGGTTACTACCCAAAATATAGCCCCCAAAAGCCGACACACGAGCGCAAGGCAGCCGTCAAGACGCACTTACTCAATTTGGCAATCGGGAAATTTTCCCTTAATGGCGAAGTGGCTGTTTCGCCCAAAAATAGCGTTCAACTTCAAGCCTCCTATTGGGCTTGGAATAGAAGCGTCGATATAGACAATAGCAATGCAGATGCACGCTTGCGCAGTCTGGGCTTTACGCCCGAATTTCGCACCTACTTGGGAGCGGAAGCGCAGGCACTCAAAGGTTTTTACCTTGCGCCTTACCTAAACCTTTCTTTTATCAACATTGAAGTAGATGTAGATGGCGGAACGCCCGCGACGACAGGTTTTAGCCGCAACCGTTTCACCTCTTATGGGGGCGGTATCACCTTCGGGCATCAATTTTTGATAAAAGACCGCTTTGCCCTCGATTTATTTTTGGGCTTAGGCGGCTTTGGTGCAGATGTGCGCCGCCTTAGCATTACCTATCAAGACAATACGGTAGAAGAGGCAGATATTCCCTTTCCCGTTGTGGGGGTAGTGCCGCGCTTTGGCATTGCAACAGGATTCGCCTTTTAAAAATGGCAATAATCCTTTTTTCTTCTTGTAGGAATGGTTTAAGCCAAATTTTATTTTGCTAAAAATCTAAAAATGATTTTTACAAAATCTAATATTCCTACCAAACACCCCGCAGGGTTGCACCCAAGGCGGCTTTTATATCCACCCCTAATACTTCTTGTTTTTTTCAAAATATCAAAACATTTATGTCTTATCAAAAACGCAAGTTAGGAATAGGCGAGCTTCAATCGCTTATCTTTCATTTTGTTTTGGGCTTTTTACCGCTGACGGCGGCGTTTGCCCAAAGCCCCGACACAGCTCCACTTTGGCTTCGCTACCCTGCTATTTCACCCGATAGCAAGACGATTGTTTTCAATTATCAAGGCAATCTTTTTAAGGTAGGAAGCGAAGGCGGCAAGGCGGAAATGCTGACAAGCCATGCTGGATATGATTTTCAAGCGATTTGGTCTGCCGATAGCAAAATGCTTGCCTTCGCCTCTGATAGATTTGGCAATTTCGATGTCTTTCTGCTTGCGGCAGAAGGCGGCATGCCCAAACGCCTTACCTTTCATTCGGCAAGCGATATGCCTGTTTGCTTTTCGCCCGATGGCAAATATTTATACTTTACTTCAAGTCGCACGCCTATTGCTACTGATGTCAATTTCCCCTCACGCCTTTTCCACCAACTCTATCGCGTAAGTATCGAGGGAGGGCAGCCAGAATTGGTAGTGCCTCATACGATGGAAATGGCGCGTTTGGATAAAAGTGGGAAAAAGATTTTGTATTATGATGCAAAAGGATACGAAAATAAGTGGCGCAAGCATCATACCTCTTCCGTAACGCGCGACCTTTGGTTATACGACCTCGAAACCGAGCTTCATACCCAACTCACCGACCATGCCGCCGAAGACCGCGAAGGCGTTTGGGGGGCAGATGGCAAAACCCTTTATTTTCTAAGTGAGCGCAGCGGTTCGTTCAATATTTGGAAAATGGATAGCCAAAATCCGCAAGGGGCAGCCGTTCAGATAAGTCAGAACGAAAAGCACCCTATCCGTTTTCTTACCATTGCCGATAGCGAAATGCTCTGTTATGGTTATGATGGTGAAATTTATACCCAACTTCCGAATCAGGCAGCAAAAAAGGTAGCCATCGAACTTTATACCGACAATTTATACAATGAACGCCAAATCAAAACCCTTACCAGCGGAGCTACCGAATTTGCCGTTTCGCCCAATGGCAAAGAAGTGGCTTTTGTTGTTAGAGGCGAAGTTTTCGTAACTTCGGTAGAAGGCAAGATGAGCAAGCGCATCACCGACACGCCCGAACAGGAGCGCAGCATCAGTTTTTCTCCCGATGGCAAAAAATTGCTCTTTGCAGGGGAAAGAAATAAAAGTTGGAATTTGTATGAAGTGGAAATCGTATCTGAAAAGGAAAAATATTTCTATGCCGCCACTTTGCTAAAAGAAACGCCTTTGGTAGAAACACCACAGGAAACCTTCGAAGCCCGTTATTCGCCCGACGGCAAAGAAGTAGCCTTTATCGAGGATAGGAAAAAATTAAGGGTACTCAATCTGAAAAGCAAAACAATTCGCACCATTACCGACAAACTTTCCTATTCCTATTCCGACGGCGACCAATTCTATGCTTGGTCACCCGATAGTCAGTGGTTTTTGGTAGGATACGACCCCAATACGCGCTGGGTCATCACCCAAATAGGGCTTGTAAAGGCAGAAGCAAACGCCCCTATTTTCAATCTCACCCAAAGCGGCTACAACAACGCCTTTGCGCGTTGGGGCATCAAAGGGGAAGCCATGTATTGGCTCACCGATAGGGAAGGGTATCGCTCACATGGCAGTTGGGGGTCAGAATATGATGTTTTTGCACTCTATTTCACAGAAGCGGCTTGGAAAAAGGCAAGTCTGAATAAGGACGAATACGCACTTTGGAAAGAAAGCAAAGACGAAAAAGAGAAGGAAGAAGCCGATAAAAAAGCGGCTGCCCAAGAAACGAATAAGAAAGGCGACAAAAAGGATAATCCAAAAGCCGAAGAAGAGAAGCCACAACTGCTCTCGCTCGATACCCTAAATGCGCCTGAACGCCTCAAACGCCTCACCCGTCATGCCTCTCGCATGGGCGACTTTTGGCTCAATCCCGAAGGCACAAAACTCTACTATTTGGCTGCCTTTGAGGGCGGACTTGACCTCTGGTTGCAAGATTTGATAGAAAATGAAACCAAGTTGGTGCTTAAATTAGGTGCAAATGCGGCAGCTATGGAAATGGACAAAGAAGGGCAGCACCTTTTCGTATTGGCGGACGGAAATTTACAAAAAATAGACCTCACGACTCTTGCGCCCAAGCCGATTACGTTTCGTGTAGAAATGAACCTTCGTGCAGAAAAGGAACGCGAATATATGTTCGAACACCTTTGGAGGCAGGCACGTGATAAGTTTTATGTGAGCGATTTGCATGGCGTAGATTGGGATTTCTACAAAAAAGAATACGCCAAGTTTTTGCCACATATCAATAACAACTATGATTTTGCAGAAATGGCGAGCGAACTTTTAGGCGAACTCAACGCCTCACACACAGGAAGTGGCTATCGCGCCTACGACCCTGCAAGCGACCAAACGGCTTCTTTGGGCATTTTCACCGACCCAAATTGGGGCAAAAAAGGCGAAAAAGGTTTGAAGATTGTAGAAATCATAGAAAAAAGCCCTTTTACCTATGCCGAAAATCCGCCTCAAAGTGGCGATGTCATTACCCACATAGACGGCATCGAGCTTGTGCCTTCGCGCAACTACTATGAACTGCTCAATAGAAAAGCGGGGCAGCGCGTCTTGGTTACGATTCTGGAAAGCAAAACAGGTGCTTCTCGCCAGATTGTAGTCAAGCCTATTTCACAAGGCGCGGAAAGCGAATTGCGCTATCAGCGATGGGTAAAAAATTGTGAAGCCCAAGTTGCGCGTCTTTCTATGGGCAAGGTAGGTTACGTTCATGTGCGTGGCATGGATAGCGAAAGCTACCGCGAAGTTTATTCCAAAACCTTAGGCAAACATGCCGACAAAGCGGCTCTTATCGTAGATACACGCTTCAATGGCGGCGGCTGGCTGCACGACGATTTGGCTACCTTTTTGGCAGGACAAAAGTATTTTGACATCATACCACGCGAAGAAAAAGTGGGCGTAGAGCCGATGAATAAGTGGGAGCGTCCCTCTGTCGTCTTGATAAGCGAAGGCAACTATTCTGATGCTAATATTTTCCCTTACGTGTATCAACACTTAGGCGTAGGCAAACTGATTGGCATGCCTGTTGCAGGTACTGGCACAGCCGTTTGGTGGGAAACTTTGCTCGACCCTACCCTCTATTTCGGTATTCCGCAGGTAGGTATGGTGCGCAAAGATGGCAAGTATATGGAAAATACGGAATTGATACCCGACATTCAGGTCAAAAACCTGCCTAAACCTACCTACGAAGGCAAAGATGCACAATTAGAACGTGCCGTAGAAGAGCTTTTGAAGCAGGTTAAGAAATAGGGTTTGTAAATCAGCTGTAAAATAGGTTTGGTATTTTTGTAAGTGCTTGAAAAGCAAAGCAATATACAAGCCCGATGCCCTATTTTGCAGGCAAAAATGGCGCGAAGTTAGAGCTTCGCGCCTACAAACTACTTGATGGCTTGTTTCTTTTCCTAATACCAAAGATAGAAATCTGACTGGGCAACTATTAAGTTAAGATACAAACACAAAATATTATCTACTTTTTTATGAAAAAAAACCTTATTTACACCGACCGCGCCGACCTCTACGCACTTTGGCGCAAGGCACTCTTTCAGGATTCGCCTCATATTCCCGATAAGCAGGTTCAATTTCTCAAAGAGCTATTAGGCGAGCCACAAGAAGTAGGCAGCCTCATCGACTTGGGTGGCGGCGTTGGCATGCAGGCTCTGCCCTTGTGGGCAGCAGGGTATCAGGTAACAGTTTTGGATATTTCTACCAAAGCCTTACAAATTTTAAAACAAAAAGCACCCGATTTGCCTACCATAGAAGCCGATTTTGGTCAGATGCAACTCGAAACCGACTACCAAGTGGCTATCTGTTTATGGAGTACCGTTAATTATTTGCTCACAAAGGAGCGACAGCAGCATTTTTTTGAGTGGCTAAAAGCGCGAAGTCAAAAGATGATAGTCATAGACCAAGCTAATTTTTTACGTTATTCTAAAACGCAAACCGCAACTTATCAGGCAGAAGATAGCAGTGGGAAGATAAAAATAGAGCGGCAGTGGAGGCTTGAAAATCAGATGCGCCACACGCAATATTCCTATTTTTTTACCAACCCCGAAGGCGAAACACAAAGGTTGCAAGATAGTGAAAGGCAGTATTTCTTTACCGTCGAGGAAATGAAAAAATGGATAGGAGAGCCTTGGAAATGCACCCACCTTTTGGGCGAGTACGACCTTAATGCGCCCTTCGAACCCCAAACCTCTACGCGCCTTATTACCATTTTTGAAAAGTAAGCACAAAAAGCAAGGGAGTAAGAAAAAAGGCATTTCTTAACTTGTATGAAAAACAAAATTTTTGTATGTTTGTTTTTACATACGAATAATAGCCTCTCACGAAACGAAAATCCCCTTTTTACCATGAAACACTTACAAACTTTCAACGACACCGTAGGCAAGCCTTTTTTAAAACTCTACCATTTGCCCGAAATTGAGGCATTGCAGGGGGAGTGGTCTGGTTATGCCACTACTGAGGAACTTATCCAATCGCATAAAGCACTTCTAACCTATATGAAAGACCTCAAAATCAAGTATTGGATTTCCGATGCGCGTCAGTTTGAAGGTCCTTTTGATGGGGCAAACGAATACTTTGCTACCGAATGGATACCTGCCTGTGTGCAAATGGGACTGCGTTATGCAGGTTTTATTATGAGTTCAGATATTTTTACGCAACTTTCGGCAGAAGATTTGGCTGCAAACCCAGCTATGGTGAAGATGGGTTTTTATATGCGCATCTTTGGCAACATTCCCGACGCAAAGGCATGGTTTAGAGAAGAAGAATTGGCACAAAAAGGCTGATTCAAACCAATCTAAATGATAGAGTTTATGAATAACTTGTAAAATAGACTGCCTAGTGCAGGCTAAATCTATCTAACAAGCCTTGTTCGTAAGCTCTATTTTGCTTTCTTCTTTTTTGCATTTTCATACAAATAGAAAACTACTTACCTACTAATAGCCTTATAGGTTTTGACAACAAAAAAGTAAAAAAAACTTGCGCCCTTTTGGAAAAAGGTGTAACTTGCGACTGCCAAAACTGCCTTTGTAAATCGTACTATCGAGGGGTGAAAAGTCCTTTGGGTACTATGATGAGCTAAAAAAATGCGAATTGAAGTTCGTGTAGTTGCATGTTGGCTGACATTTTAAGAATGAAAAATATAAACCAAAAAATTGCATAATGCAACAACAGTTAGAAAAAAAACTCAGTGAAATATTGCAATTAGCGACAGAATTTAGGTCGTACTATGCAACAAACGAAATTGCTGTTAGAGAGCAGTTAATCAACCCTATATTGAATATTTTAGGTTGGAATACAGCAAACCCTAACTTTGTAAGACACAACGCACCAAACGACTTGGGTAAAATCCCTGATTACACTTTGTTGAAATTGAAGAAGAACGTTTTAGTCGTTGAAGCAAAAAATCTAACTGTTGAACTTAAAGACGATAAAATTATATCCCAATTAGCAGGATATTCCTATAATATGGGAATTTCTTTTGGTATCTTGACTAATGGTATAAAGTGGCTACTTTTCAATACATTTCAAAGAAACCCAAGCGAAAGGGTTGTTTGGATAGCGGATTTAGAGAAAGATGATACTAATTTTGGCAATACTATTAAGAAACTGATTACTATTTCTTACGATAATATTGAAAAATTGGAGAGTAGTATTCAGACAATCATGCTTTTGGAAAGTACTTGGACTACTGTTTGTCCAACCTCGCAAGACCTTGTAAAGTTAGTTTCTTCATTTGTAAGGGATAAGGTAAATACAGAAAACCCTAACTTCTTGATAGATTTTTCGGATATTGAGAACTTTGTAGAAGGCAAAATTAGTGAACTTTTTGATATTACTACGCCTATAAAAGCTCAGCAAGATACTGGTAAAGCAGAAATCGCAACAAGTGAAGGTCAAACAGGTCTTACCAACACTAAAAAAACAAAAACCTTGATAAAGGTTACTTTTACAGATAACACGAGTATTTATGAGAAGAAAGCAAGTGAAACATTTGTAAAAACAATAGAAAAAATAGGAATAGATAGAGTTAAACTTTTGGGACTAACTTTGAATGGATTACCGTTAATAGACAATCAAAAAAATGCCAATTACCAACAATATGAAGTAAAAAAAGGTGTTTTTGTGATGGTACACAGCGACACTAAAAACAAGATTAGTCGTTTGCAAGAGATTTCCGACAGACTAAATCTGAACTTGAAAGTGGAAACAGTAGAGTGGAAACCACAGGCGTAATGTTTTAATTGACGACAAAATAAAAACTATGCCCAACATTATGTTTGCTAAAAAGTTGACTAAGGTGTATAATTTAGGCTTTTATACTTTCTATAAACTTTGTGCGTAGGGCAAGGGAAGTGCTATTAAGCCCGCCCTTCGCAAACATTTTTCCGTTGGCTGATATATTGAGAACGAAAACCCGAAAAAATCGTAACTTTGCGAAAAACAAACAATATGACAAAAGCAAGACCATTTATAAAGTGGGTAGGTGGTAAAAATCAACTTTTAGAACAGTTTGAAAATTATTACCCCAATGAACTTAGAAAAGGCATCATCAAAAATTATGTTGAGCCTTTTTTAGGTGGTGGTGCTTTGTTTTTTGCTCTTTCGCAACATTACAAAATTGAAAATGCTTACTTATCAGACTTAAACAAAGATTTGGTTTTGACTTACCAAGTCATTCAACAAAGCCCTAACGATTTACTTGACTTTTTGGAACAGTATCAAAAAAATTACGACCAAACCGAACAAGAAAAACGCAATGATTTATTTTTGGCAGTGCGTAAGCATTTTAACTTGCAACGCTTTGAGATAAATTATAAAAAGTTATCTGATAATTGGATTTCAAGAGCAGCACAATTTATTTTCTTGAATAAAACTTGCTTTAACGGACTTTTTCGTCTTAACTCAAAAGGCGAGTTTAATGTGCCTTATGGCAAGTACAAAACCGCAATGATTTTTGACGAGCCTAATATTTTGGCAGTTTCAAAAGTATTACAAAACGTTGAAATTCAACAGGCTAACTATACAAGTTGTTTTGATAAAGTAACTGAAAATACTTTTGTTTACTTTGACCCGCCTTACAGACCTATCAGCCAAACGGCAAGTTTTACGACTTACACAGGGGCGGAATTTAAGGACAAAGAGCAACTACAATTAGCTCAATTTTTTCAAAAATTAGATAAAGAAAAAGGAGCAAAACTAATGCTTTCCAATTCAGACCCCAAGAACGAAAACCCCGAAGATGACTTTTTTGAAAGAGCATTTTCGGGCTACAATATTTTTAGGGTTTCGGCAAGTAGAGCAGTAAATTGCAATGGCGAAAAACGTGGTAAAATCAACGAACTTTTAATTACGAACTATCAATATGAACCACAAACCTTGGCAATCAATTTTTGATACATACAAAATTCACGAACACGATTTTTCGCAGAGTCCGCTTACATTGACAGCCGAACAAATCAAAAAAGCGACTGCACATTTTACAAGCACCACCGAAAGAGAAGTTCGTGTTTTGTGTAAACAGGATACAAGAGAGAGCAGACCGCAGGTTTTTGTGGATAATAACTTGTTTATTTTGCCTATCAAAAATGGTATTTACAGTATTTTGCAAGGGGAAGGCTATATTGATGTTCCCGAAATAACTACACAAGCAAGTATTTACAAGTCCAAACTTGATTTTGAGTTAGAAACTTCGCAAATCGGAAACTCTGAAATGCAACACTTAGATTTTGCGTATGCGTCAAGTTTGGTGCGTAGTTTTTTGGAAGATGAAAGTTTGGTTTTGACTATTCGGGGCAGAAAATATACGCCAAAATTTGAGTTTTATGCAGGACAGCATAAGCAACTTATCATAACTGAAAGTGTGCAAACAGAAGTTGATGCGGGTTATGAAGGTAGAAATCAAATCGTTTTGATAGAAGCCAAAAATTCGGCAACTAAAAACACAATTATCAGGCAGTTGTATTATCCATTTCGTCAGTGGCAAATTCACACCAAGAAAAAGGTAAACATACTTTTCTTTGAAAAACGGAAAGACGTTTATTCTTTGTGGGAGTTCGGTTTTGCAGACGAAAACAACTACAATAGCATAGAACTTCTGAAAAGTGCGAAATTTGAGATACAGGACAAATAAAACATCAGCCAACATTATGTTTGCTAAAAAGTTGACTAAGGTGTGTAATTTAGGCTTTTGTACTTTCTATAAACTTTGTGCGTAGGGCAAAGAAAGTGCTATTAAATCCCGCCCTTCGCAAACATTTTTCCGTTGCCAGCTATATTAGAAGACGGCGCAAACACCTAACACGACTTGTAAACGCTTGACAAAACTATAATTTGTAATTTATATGATAAATACTGTAAGCAAGATTATAAAACAATTATCCTCAAACCCCAAAAAACTGTTCCTCATAGACAGTATTGGGGCTTTGACTACTGCATCTTTATTGTTTGCGGTATTGAGAAATTTGAACGAATATTTTGGAATGCCTGAAAAAATATTGACCTACCTTTCTATTATTGCGGCTTGTTTCTTTATTTATTCAACGATTTGTTTTTTTGTTATTAAAACGAACTGGATAATATTTATTAAGGGTATTAGTATTGCTAACCTACTTTATTGCATCTCGACAATTAGTCTTGTGGTTTTCTATCACCATCAACTTACAACTCTTGGGATGGCATATTTTTTAGGGGAAATAGCTATTATATGCGGACTTGTATATGTTGAACTTAATGTTGCCACTCAAATCAACAAAAGCAGAATAGATAACAAGACAAATGACTGACAAGGAAACACAGCTGGTAATAGCACCTACCCAAAAGTGGCGGTTCAGTTTAGACTATTAGTTCGTTTTTTGAAAACATAAAATTATTATCAATTTTCATTATTTTTGGCGTTTTTGGAACGACAAAAGCCTCAAAGACGGGGTTTTGCACAAAGCACAAAACCCCGTTTTTTTGACATTCTAACCCTTGTAACAAAGCCTTTGAGTGTAACACAAGTTGGTATAAAACACAGTGTTTTTCAATTCTTCTGAAATAAATCTATCTGTTCTTTTATCTAAATTTTCCAAAGATAAACCTATCTCCTTTTTCATGAATATAATCGGTATATTCATATTCATCAAACTCAAATCTTTTTGTTTTAATATTCCAGATAACTTTATTTTCGCTTATCTCAACATCAGCAACGTAATCACAACACCCTTCGAATCCGCAGTCACATCTTCCAATTAGAATCTCACCGCCTCTAAATAAGTTTTTTTGTCTAAAAAAACGTGACGGGTCTATTCCTAAGAAACCGCTGCCTAAAAGGTCTTGACCATCAATTTCGATTCTCACCTGACGGTCGTTAGACACTTCACTTGGTAGTATTTTGAATGTTAACGTATTCATTTTTTTAATGGTATAGAATGGAGAAATGTTTTTGCAGGGCGAGATTGATAGCAATCCCTTACCTTACGCATAAAAGTTTATAGAAAGTACAAAAGTCTAAATAAGCACATTAGCTCGCCTTTTTGTAAAAAGAGTGTTAGGCACAGTTTTTACTCTTTTTCGCTACGCAACTGCTCTATTTGTTCAGCAGTCAAGCCTGTTCCTTTCGCTATTGTGGTATTATCCAAACCTAATGAAATAAAATTTTTCGCAATTTCAATTTTCTCATCTTTCCGTACTTTCTCCTTCGCTTCTGCTATTTTCTTCTCCATCAGCTCCTCTTGTTGGATTTTCAAAGAAAGTGCCTCACTTGCCTTTACGTGTAAATAATCTAAGTAACGATTGTAACCATAAGTTTGTTCTTGATTCAAACGCATAACATCTAAAACCTCCTTTGCCTCTGCCAAACCTTTTGCCTTAAAACTATCTTTTACTTCACTATTTTTCAAAAAATATACCCATTCGTCCAAAGTATCTTTGGCTACATCATTAAATTGATTTACTTTGATAATGTAATATTCGGGGAAAATATCCGATATATTTTGTTTGGTAAAAGTTTCTTCGCGCAAACTTTGAAAGTTAGTTGTCCCCTTATAGACATAATCTTTACCTTTTCCTAAATCAAAATAAACGATATTGACAGAAATTACTTTTTTGATTTCCGAGTAAGATTGCCCTAAACTCAAATTTTCAGTCAAAGCCTTCGAAGCCCCATATGCCATGCGATGGAAATAATCGATTTCATACGTATTTTGAATTTCTACGATAACAAGCTCATTTTTAGCGTTTTGCACCAAGATATCGACGCGATTGTACTTATCTTGTTCAGTTTCCTGATTGCCTTCGCTTTCCAAAATTTTTTCAATTTTGATGTCTTCAAATAAAAGTTCGGATAGGAAACCTTCCAACACAACAAAGTTAGCCTTATTGCGAAGGAGTTTTTTCACTGCCCAATCGAAACGGATTAGTCGCTTGCTCATTATTTTCTGTTTTTCACAAAGATACGAAAAAAAGAAAAAGCAAGTTTCAAAAGTAGGAATTTGCTTTTTAGTTAAGAGGTTTTCTTGACTTTGACACTTTGAAGGATTAAATAGCTGATTATCAATCAGTTACATTTTTTCAGTAGCACTGCGTTTTAGGCTAAGTGGTTACTTATCAAGTTTTTAATAGTGCATCTAATAAGATAAAGTGTTTTGATATAATTTTGTACCCAAATTTCTAATCTCCTCTTTGCTTACCAACTGCATAAGCCAATCGGGGGGTAGCCCTTTTTCGGGGTTTGAAACGTAGTAAAGGGCAGCCAAGCCGCCTGTGATAGCCGCCGTTGTGTCGGTATCTTTTCCCAAATTAACGGCTTGAAGGGTTGCTTGTGTAAAACTCTCTGTCGTGAGCAGACACCAAACACTTGCCTCTATGCTATGCAAGACGTAGCCTGTGCCTAAAATGCTATCGGGGTTTGCCGCCGTGATGTCCTCTTTTAAAAGCCTATCAAAAATAGCAATCTCCTTTGGGTCTATGCCCTGACTTTGAAAAAAGGCAGGTAGCTCTTTCTGTAATTCTCGATAGATTTGCATTTTTTCTTTCTTTTCTAAAATTTTTTTCGCAAATTCTATATAATAAAAACAAGCCATTACCGACCTAATATGTGCGTGTGTGAGAGAAGATACTTTTTTTGTCCAATCAAAACGCTTTTCAATAGGCAAATTTTGTACATAAAAAAGGAGAGGTAAAATGCGCATCAATGAACCATTGCCGTTGCTATCTTCTGTGCTTTCCCCTGCCAAAAGGGGGGCTGTTCCGTCTTTGAGTTTTCTTATGGCTCTGCGCGTTGTGTTGCCTACATCGAAGACCTTGCCATGTGCCGTCCAATGGGCTTGATAAAGCCATTTACAAAAATTTTGAGCCAAATGATTTAAAAATTGTGTTTCATCTTCTAAACCTAACTCCGCCAAACTTTCTGCCAAACAGAAAGTCAGCGAACTATCGTCCGACCAAGTGCCGATGGGTTGATGGTGTGAGCCATAACCTATCAGAGTAGTCGCAGGATTTTCCTGCATTTGGTCGCGGCTTCGAAATTCGTAAGGCACGCCCAAAGCATCAGCCAACGCAACGCCCAAGAGTGCCATCTGACAATCTTCGAGCGTAAAAGAAGGAGTAGTATTCATTTTCGTAAAATTAAAAAACAAAAAATAAGAAATGATATTTAAAACTATTTCAATCCCAATTTTCACTAACTTCGGACAAGAACTTGCCTTGCCCGAAGTTGGATTGAAATAACGTCGCTCATTCAGACGGTAGTTATGAAACTCCTGCCTAATGCTACGTTTTTACATTCGAACAACGAAAAATTAGACTGTGGTAGAAAGTTTAGCGGCGTTCTTTTGGCTTTTTCCCCAAATTTTGCCAATCTCTTCTGCCACGACACGCCCCGAAATAATCGAGGGCGGAACCCCCGGACCGGGTACGGTGAGTTGCCCTGTATAGTATAGATTTTCTACCTTTTTAGATTTGAGCTTCGGTTTGAAAAATGCCGTTTGTCGCAGCGTATTTGCCAATCCGTAAGCATTTCCTTTGAAGGAATGATAGTCTTGTTTGAAATCTTCCAAACAGTAACTTCTTTTTACGATAACATGCTCGCGTATTTTCTGACCTGTGAAACGCTCTAAACGCTGCATGACCATGTGGTAATATTTTTCGCGCATTTCTTCGGAATCTTCCAAATCGGGCGCAATCGGAATGAGTACGAAGATATTTTCGCAGCCTTCGGGTGCAACGGTTTTGTCGCTCTTAGAAGGGGCGCAGACATAAAACAAAGGCTTCGAAGGCCATTGGGGGTTTGTATAAATTTCTTCGGCATGCAGTTCGAAATCTTCATCAAAAAACAGGTTATGATGCGAAATCGTATTGACTTTTCTATTCACCCCCAAATAAAAGAGCAGACTTGAAGGCGACATCACACGTCTATCCCAATATTTTTCGCTGTAATTGCGATAGGGTTTTTCTAATAGTTTTTGGTCGGTATGTTCGTAATCGCCGCTGGAAACTACGACATCGGCTTCGATAAAACCCTGATTGGTCTGCACGCCTTTCGCTTTTCCATTCTCTACCACAATTTGCGAAACCTCTGTTTGGGTCAGGAAGGTTACGCCTTGCTGTGAAGCCACTTTTACCATTGCCTTGACAATTTCATTCATGCCCTTCATCGGATACCAAGTTCCCAACACTAAGTCGGCATAGTTCATCAGGCTATACATGGCAGGCGTATTTTGTGGCGTTGCCCCAAGAAACAAAACGGGAAACTCTAAAATCTTGATAAGTTCGGGATTTGAAAAATACTTGCGCACGTGTTTGCTCAAAGAATTGAGCATCTGAATACGGAAACTTTCGGTGATAAAGCGCAGGTCTATAAATTCGGTGATGGAGTGTGAAGGGCGAAAAACATAGTCGCCCATGCCTACTTTGTATTTGTATTCGGCTTGCTTCAAAAATTCTTTCAATTTGGCAGAACTCCCCGTTTCCTTCGATTCGAAGAGCGCGTACAGTTCTTCCAAAGAAGCGGGAACATCTATGACTTCCTGTTCATTGAAAAAGACTTTATAGGCAGGCGAAAGGCGTTTTAAATCGTAAAAATCAGAAACTTTTTTGCCAAAGAGAGCGAAATAGTCTTCAAAGACATCGGGCATCCAATACCAACTGGGTCCCATATCGAAGGTAAAACCCTCCTGCTGCCAAATTCGCGCTCTGCCGCCTAATTGGTCATTTTTTTCAACTACCGTTACTGAAAAACCTTTTTGTGCCAAACAAGCGGCGGCGGAAAGCCCTGCAAAGCCAGAGCCTATCACGACTATTTTTTGTTCCATGGAATATGATTTTGTATTTTTCTAAAAAAGCATTTTTATCGGATTTTGTTTAGCGTAGGGCTTTTTTCTAAGTAGAAAATAGGCGTTAGGGAGCAAAAAATGGACTTTTAAAAAGAAAAGCAATAGAGTGCAGCCAAAAAAGTAGGGACAAGTCATTGTCCCTACATAGGTTTATCTTTTTCGCTTTACTCAAAAATGGCTGCCTCGCTGGGTAGCTCTACCAAAATTTGGTTTTTGAGCAAATCTTCTAAGGTTTCGCGCTCGCGAATCAGGTAAGCCTTCCCTTGGTGTATCAAGACTTCAGCAGGGCGTAGGCGTGAGTTGTAATTTGATGCCATCATAAAACCATAAGCCCCCGCATTTCTGATAGCCAAAATATCGCCTTCGCGCACTTCGGTTAGTTTTCTATCCCAACCAAAGGTATCTGTTTCGCAGATGTAGCCTACAATGGCATAGACCCGACTTGCACCCGTAGGGTTCGAAACATTGACAATCTGGTGATAGGAATCATAAAACATAGGGCGGATTAAGTGGTTCATACCCGAATTGACCCCTACAAAAAGGGAGGCAGGTGTTTGTTTGATGACGTTGGTTTGCACAAAAAATGTCCCCGATTCGCTGACCAAAAACTTGCCCGGCTCGAACCAAAGTTCCAAATCTCTGCCATATTTTTTACAAAAATCTTGAAAGGCTTGGCGCAATTTTGCCCCCAAATCGGCTAAGTTTGTCGTAATATCGCCTTCTTTGTACGCAACTTTAAAGCCACTGCCGAAATCCATAAATTCTAAGTCTTGGAAATCCTCTGCCGCCTCGAAAAGGATTTGCGCCCCCCTCAAAAAGACATCAGCATCTAAAATATCCGACCCCGTATGCATGTGTAAGCCATTGATTTTCATATTGTTAGCCTTCACAACGCGCAAGACATGTCGTAGCTGTAAGATAGAGATGCCAAATTTGGAATCGATGTGTCCTACCTGAATTTTATGATTGCCCCCTGCCATGATGTGCGGATTGAGGCGGATACAACAGGGTACAGTATTGCCAAATTTGTGTCCGAATTGTTCTAAAATGGAGATGTTGTCGATATTGATGCGAACCCCCAGCTCGACGGCTTCCTCAATTTCTTGCAAAGAAACGCAGTTGGGTGTAAATAAAATCTCATCGGCGGCAAAACCTGCCAAAAGACCCAATCGCGCCTCCTCGATGGATACCACATCTAAGCCTATGCCTTGTTGTCTGAAAAATTTGAGAACCGAAATATTCGTCAGGGCTTTGGCTGCATATTTGAGCTTCAAATCCACGCCCTTGAAAGCCGTTTTAAGTTCCTTCAATTTGGCGAGCATTACCTCGGTGTCATACACGTACAAAGGCGTGCCATAAGCAGCGCAAAGGTCTGAAACAGATAGACCCTGAATTTGATACTGATTCTCAATAAGTTGCATAGAGAAAATAAAAGAAAATAAAGAAAGGTATAGAATTTTAAGCACAAAAAACGCCAATAAGAAGGCTATCTCAAAAGCGCAGATTTTTGTCGCTTAGTAGGGCAAATATAAGTCTTTGTTGGGAAAATAACGCCAAAGTGCCGCCTGTGCCGTTATTTTTTGTGCGTTATTTTTTCTCGAAAGCAAGGCTTCTATTACAACACAAAGGCGGGCGAGGGGCTGAATTTAGAAAAAATAGAAAAAATAAAAAAAATAAAAAAAATAAAAAAAAGCATAGGAATAAGTGAGAAAGGAAAGGTAGCAGCCTTTCTGCCCTGTCTTTAACGATACAAATTCCTACTTTTTAAGATTTTTGCTTTTCTTTTTGTTGTCAGAAAGGACAAAAGGTAGTATCTTTACGCATCGAACGAGGCTCTGTTTTCCTACCCTTTGGGCTATCTTTGCGTTGAGCTATCTTTGCGCCTTCGCGCCGACCGCCTCAATTTCTATCCTGCACACGCTTTTTTTCGGGGGTAGTAGGATTGAGTTCTAAAAATTGTTGTTCGAAGTTTGAGGCAAGATATGTTTTGAACTTCCTCTTTTTTTGCAAAATTTCTATCTTTTTGTTTCCTACCTTTTATGCAAACCCAAACTTTTTCTGCCCAAAATTTGGCGGAGCTTACAGAAAAAATAGACCGCTTTTTGGCGCAATCGCCTGATTTCAAACCTACTTTGGCGTTCCTCTTTTGCTCGGTAGAGCAAGATTTGAAGGGCATAAGCCACTGTTTTGCAGAGCGCGACATTGCCCTTTTTGGGGCAACAACGGCAGGCGAAATTTTAAATGATAGCGTCTTAGAAAATGCCATTGCTGTTATGTTGCTCAATCTCAACCCTGACGCTTTTCGCCTATTGATGGCACAAAATCAGGAAGGGGTGCGCCAAAATGCTCAAAATTTGGCACAAGTAGCGCAGGAAACCTTTGCGCAGCCTGCACTTTTGGTCGCCTCCGCAGGGTTGGCTACAAATGGTGATGATATTGTAGAGGGAGTGAAAAATATCATACCCAATCCGAAACTATTTGGCGCATTGGCAGGCGACGACTTCAAAATGAGCGGTACTTTTGTCTTCAACCAAACGGCACAGACCGACAACGGACTTCTTTTTTTAGCCTTAGACACCGAAAGGGTAAGCGTAGAAGGCTTGGCTACCAGCGGTTGGAAGCCCGTAGGCACAGAGCGCACCATTACAAAGGCGGCTGGCAATGTCATTTATACCATCGATGACGAACCCGCTCTCGATGTTTTCATCAAATATTTTAAATATGAGGACATCGACGAAAACGAAAAAGCCGACGTTATTGTCAAATTAGGCACGAATCACCCCTTTCATTTGCAGCGTCCTGACGGTTCGAGCGTCTTGCGTGCGCCCCTTATGTCGCAGGAAAAAGCCCTGATTTTTGCAGGTGCAATACCACAGGGGGCGAAGGTACGATTTTCTATGCCTCCCGATTTTACCGTCATAGACCAAGCCATAGAAGATGTCGCCACCTTACAAACAAACCTACCCGAAGCGGAAGCGATTTTACTTTTTTCTTGCAAGGCACGCCATTTGGCTTTGGGTATGATGGTAGAAGATGAAATTGCAGGCTTCCAAAACCTTTGGCAGGCACCCCTTGTCGGGCTTTTCTCATACGGCGAATTGGGCTGCAAAGTAGGCTTCCAGAATTGCGATTTTCATAATGAAACTTCTTCGGTTGTGATTTTAAAAGAAAAAAGCAACTGATTTTTCAAATAAAATGCTATCTCTATTAAGTATCTGCTTATTTGAACGATAAACAAGCCATTTCACAAAAACGAATTTCAAAGGCATTAGTTAGGCATTTTCAAATTTGCTATATTTGATAGAGATAGAAAAAGTTTTTTATTTTTTACTTTTATCAAAAAAGTTTTTGCTTCTTATGAGCTTATCCGCTTCCGATTTTGCCCAATCTTTCCAACACCTACGCGAAAAATTGCAACAGCTTGCTCTGCCCAAAGAGGAGCAGGATTTTTGGCTCAAACAGCTCAAAAGTATCGAGCGTGCTTTGGCGATGGCTAATTTCAAGTTTGAGCGCATGGAAAGAGAAAAAAAATCATTAGAAAATTTATTAGAAAGTACCATATCCGAACTAAACGAGAAAAACCAAAACCTACTCGAACTCAATGCCTCGCTTATTGCCACAGAGGAAGAATTGCGTCAGAATAGTGAGGAATTGCGCGTTTTAAATGAAATGTTGGAAGATAGAATTAAGGCGGCTATCTTCGAAACCGAAATGCAAGCCAATACCATCAAGAAAAAAAATATTCATATCACCGATAGCATCAATTACGCCAAGCGTATTCAGGAAGCAATGCTTTGGAAAGAAGAAGAAATTAAGCAGTTATTTCCCGAATCTTTTGTCTTTTTTCGTCCGAAAGATGTAGTAAGTGGCGATTTTTATTGGTTTGCCGATTTAGAAACAAAGACGGAGGAAACCGATAAAAGGCAGGAAAAAGAGAGCGAAAAAGCCTTAGCCGTTGTTGCCGATTGTACAGGGCATGGTGTTCCGGGTGCTTTTATGAGCCTGATAATCAACGATGGATTGAATCAGATTGTAAAGGTTAGGGGTATTCACGCGCCTGCCGAAATTCTCAAATTGTTAGATTTGCACGTAAAAAGTACGCTTCGTCAGGAGGGGACTTTGAATAGAGATGGCGCAGATGTAGGGGTTTGTTTGGTCGATAAAAGCGCGAAAAAAATAACCTTTGCAGGGGCAAAAAGCAATGCTTTAATTATTCAAAATGCGCAAGTCCAAGTTTTTAAAGGGACAAATCTTTCTGTCGGAGGTGATATTGGAGGGTACAAACTACGCCAAAAGGTAGAGTTTGAAAATTATACGTTGCCTTTTCAAATAGGGAAAACCCTTATTTATCTCTATTCAGACGGCTATAAAGACCAATTTGGAGGAAAGGACGACAAAAAACTTTCTGGACGAAATTTTAGGAAACTGCTTGAAAAAAACCAAGCCTTGCCGCTTGCAGAGCAAGGGCGCAGACTTGAAAGTTATTTTGTAGAATGGAAGCAAAAGCGCGAACAGCTCGATGACGTGTTAGTTGTAGGTTTGAAAGTCTAATTTTTCTATTTTTGTGCAAAAAAACAAAAAATGGAAAATATAGCTCAAAAATTAGACAAAAATCTTCAAAAAATGCCGCTCAAAACGCGCTTTGCGCCTACTCCTTCGGGCTTTCTTCATCTGGGAAATGTTTTTTCTTTTTTGCTTACTTGGCTTTTGGCGCGAAGGGAAAGTGGAAAAATTTATTTACGCATCGACGATATAGACGCAAGTAGAAGCCGCCCCGAATACGTGGAGGACATCTTCTTTACCCTCGATTGGCTTGGACTTGATTACGACGAGGGTGCGCAAAATGTAGATGATTTCTATAAATTTTATTCACAGCAGCACCGACTTGAACATTACGACTCCTTTTTGAGCCGTCTTGCGCAGCAGTGGCTTTTTCCCTGTACTTGTTCGCGCAGGGAGATTATAGAAAAATATCAGGGAATTTATAATGGAAATTGTCTAAGTAGTTTGCTTTCTGAAAAGACGCATTTTTTTCAAAAAGAAAATGAAATTTTTATACAAAAAGAAAACCAAAAATGCGCTTGGCGTTTGCAAACCCAAAAATTGATTGCCCAAACTTATGCTTATTTTGAATATGATTGGAAAGGCAGAGAAGACAAAAAAGTGCAATTTAAGGGCGATTTAGTACATAGAGAAATGCCTTACTATATTCTTCGTAGCAAACAAAATAGGGCGGCGTATCAGTTAGTTTCTTTGATAGAAGACCTTGAAAATCAAATCAATTTCATTGTAAGGGGTAGCGATTTGATACCTTCTACGCAGGCACAAATGGCACTTGCGTCCTTACTTTCCGATTTTTTTTCGTTCAAAAACACTATTTTCTTACATCACAGACTTATGCACGATTTAAAGGGTGACAAACTTTCTAAGTCGGCAGGTGCAGCCGCCATCTATCACCAAAGAGCGCGTGGCGAAGTAGGAAAAAGTTTTGTATTTGAGTCTTTTTCCGAATTTTTAGGTTTAAAAGAAAAGCTATATTCTTTAAAAGATTTTCAACTTTTTTTCGAGGCGCAATCTTAAAAAAGTCTGCTATTTTTTTGAGTAGGCTGGTAAGAAAGATTTTTTTTGCTATCTTTGTTGAGGCTTTTGGAAACACATCTGCGTTTCTTTTGGTTTTGAAACGCTAAGATATGAGCAAAAGCCTTTTTTAGCAGCCTGAAGGTTGTAACAACACCCAAGTTAGCAGAAAGCATAAAATGGATAAAAGAGCAAGAAACATATTTGAAAATTTGAAAGGAGATTGGACTTTAAATAGGATAATTAAAGACTTAAATCTCAATGAGATAAACACAGCGAGTGGAGTAGCCTCTTTTTCTCAATCAAGCCTTGATGAAATTGATTCCCTATATTATGTAGAAAATGGAAAACTCTTATTGAAGAAAATAAATAAATTAATAAATTTTACTCGTGAATACATCTACAAAATAGTAGATAATCAAATAGATATAATATTAAACGATGGCGTTACAAAAGGTAACTTATTCCAAACTCTTATTTTTGAAAACAACGAACACGAATTAAAAGGCTCTGAACACATTTGCAAACTTGATAGACATAATGGAAAATATTATTTTATAGACAAGTTTAATTTTTACATAGAATATACTGTGAATGGACCCAAAACTAACTTGCTAATTAGAACGAATTACAGTAAAATAAATAATGCCTGCTTGTAACATCAGTTTAACGAAAAATGGGACTGATGAGCAAATATAAACATTTGAAAACTAAACAAACGGATAGGCTGGTGGGATAAAAAAGTGCTAAATACTCCCTATTTTTGTCAAACTTACCGTCAGATGCAACTTAAAAAACACAAAATTTCCTAATCAAAAAGCAAGCTCCCACTTTTCAGACTTGCTTTTTTCGTATCTTTGTGAAAAACAGAATACTATGGGCAAGCGACTAATCCGTTTCGAATGGGCAGTGAAAAAACTCCTTCGCAATAAAGAGAAAAAAACCTATAAGATTTTAAAAATCTTATAGGTTTGGAAGTCTAAAAGCTACATATTCCTCCTATACTGTCCCCCCACTTCAAACAAAGCCCTTGTAATTTGCCCTAAAGTGCAAATTTTGGTGGCTTCCATCAAATGGTTGAATAGGTTTTGGTTTTGTATGGCAGCCTTTTGAAGATTTCGTAGGGTCTGCTTGCTCTTTTCGGCATCGAAGGTTTGCAAATGGTTGCGGGTCTGGATTTGAAACTCCTTTTCCGCTTCGGTAGAACGAATGACCTCGGCAGGGATAATCGTAGGCGAACCCTTAGAAGAAAGGTAGGTATTGACCCCTACAATCGGATACTCGCCTGTGTGTTTGAGCATTTCGTAGTGCAGACTTTCTTCCTGAATTTGAGTGCGCTGAAATTGCCTTTCCATTGCACCCAAAACGCCACCGCGCTCGGTAATTTGGTCAAAAATTTTCAAAACGGCTTCTTCTACCAAATCCGTTAGCTCTTCAATGATAAACGAACCCTGCAAAGGATTTTCGTTTTTCGCTAACCCTAACTCTTTGTTGATGATAAGCTGAATGGCAACGGCACGACGGACGGATTCTTCCGTAGGCGTTGTGATGGCTTCATCATAGGCGTTGGTGTGCAAAGAATTGCAGTTGTCGTAGATGGCATAAAGGGCTTGTAGGGTCGTTCTGATGTCGTTGAAGTCGATTTCTTGTGCGTGCAAAGAGCGTCCCGACGTTTGGATATGGTATTTGAGTTTTTGAGAACGGTCATTTGCACCGTATTTGTATTTCATCGCCTTTGCCCAAATCCTACGCGCCACTCGCCCAATCACAGAATATTCGGGGTCTATGCCATTGGAAAAGAAAAAGGAGAAATTAGGCGCGAAATCGTCGATGTGCATGCCTCTGCTCAAATAATATTCGGCAAAGGTAAAGCCATTGCTAAGGGTAAAGGCAAGTTGTGTAATCGGATTTGCCCCTGCTTCGGCAATGTGATAGCCCGAAATAGAAACGGAATAGAAATTTTCTACCTTGTGGTCGATGAAATACTGCTGAATGTCGCCCATAAGTTTGAGCGAAAATTCTGTGCTAAAAATGCAGGTATTTTGGGCTTGGTCTTCTTTCAAAATATCGGCTTGTACCGTTCCGCGCACCTGCGAAAGGGTTTTGGCTTTAATTTTTTCATAGACTTCCTTTGGCAAAACTTCATCTCCTGTAACCCCCAAAAGCATCAAACCCAAACCGCCATTGCCTTCGGGCAGTTCGCCCTGATACTGCGGACGCGGCTTTCCACTTTGGGCATACTTTGCCGCAATTTTGGCTTCGACTTCGGCTTCTAAGCCATTTTCTTTGATGTAAATTTCACACTGCTGGTCTATGGCAGCGTTCATAAAAAAGGCACAAACCGCCGCCGCAGGACCATTGATGGTCATAGAAACGGACGTGCTGGGGTGGCAAAGGTTGAATCCCGAATAGAGCTTTTTGGCATCATCGAGGCAACACACGCTCACGCCCGAATTGCCAATTTTACCATAAATATCAGGGCGATAATCAGGGTCTTCGCCATAAAGCGTAACCGAATCGAAGGCTGTGGAAAGACGGGCAGCGGGCATACCTTTGGAAAGGTAGTGAAAACGGCGATTGGTACGCTCGGGACCGCCCTCGCCTGCAAACATGCGTGTAGGGTCTTCGCCTGTGCGCTTGAAGGGAAAAACGCCTGCGGTGTAGGGAAACTCACCGGGTACATTTTCTTGCAACGACCATTTTAAAATATCGCCCCAACTGCGATATTTGGGCAGCACCACTTTCGGTATTTTAGAATGTGAAAGCGACTTGGTGTAGGTCTGCACCCTAATATCCTTGCCCCTAACCTGATAAATAAATTCATCGGCTTGATAGGCAGCTACTTTGCTTTCCCATTCTTCTATGATTTTCCAATTTGTGCCATCTAAACCTAATTTGACCTGCTCGAAGGTGTCTTTCAAACCCTGCAAAACGGCATCTTTAAGGTCTTGGGGCAAGTCTTTGTTGTCGGAAACGGTTTGGATAGATTGCTGCAAACCGTAGAGTTTGTCCGCAATTTTTGACTGCTCTTCCGACCAAATGTCATAACGGCGATTATTTTCACTAATTTCAGAAAGATAGCGCACACGTGCAGGGGGTATGATGTACTGCTTTTCCGAAATTTCGGCAGTCATTTCATAAGATGACTCAAAATTAGAACCTGTCTTTTCATTGATTAAATCAATAATGGCACGATAAAGCGTATTTGTACCTGCATCATTAAATTGTGAAGCGATTGTACCATAAACGGGCAACTTTTCGTCGGGCGTGTCCCAAAGATTGCGGTTGCGCTTGTACTGCTTCTTGACATCGCGCAAGGCATCTAACGCGCCTCTTTTATCAAATTTATTCAATGCAATGACATCGGCAAAATCAATCATATCGATTTTTTCTAATTGTGAAGCCGCCCCATATTCGGGAGTCATGACGTAGAGAGAAGCGTCGGAATGGTCGATGATTTCGGTATCAGATTGTCCGATTCCCGAAGTTTCTAAGATGATTAAATCAAATTCGGCGGCTTTTAGGATATCGAGCGCGTCTTGAACATATTTAGAAAGAGCCAAATTAGACTGACGTGTGGCAAGCGAGCGCATATAGACTCTGTTATTGGTGATAGAGTTCATGCGAATACGGTCGCCCAAAAGTGCGCCGCCTGTGCGTCTGCGCGAAGGGTCTACGGATACGATGGCGATATTTTTATTTTCAAAGTCGATAAGAAAGCGTCTGACTAATTCATCTACCATAGAAGATTTGCCTGCGCCACCTGTGCCTGTGATGCCCAAAATAGGGGCAGACTTTTCAGGAATCAGTTGGCGAATTTGGCTAAGAAGGTGCTTGTTTTCTTCGGGATAGTTTTCTACCGCCGAAATCAGACGCGCCAAATGTTTAGAATCTTTATCTTTAATTTGTACAATTTCCTGCCCTTGTAGGTCTTTTCCTGTGGGAAAATCGGATTTTTGCAGCAAATCGTTTATCATACCTTGCAAACCCATAGCTCTGCCGTCGTCGGGGTGATAGATGCGCGTAATGCCGTAGGCGTGCAGTTCTTCAATTTCGGAGGGTAGGATTACGCCACCGCCGCCGCCAAAGAGTTTGATATGAGGTGCGCCGCGCTCTTTGAGCAAATCGTGCATATACTTAAAAAATTCCACGTGTCCGCCCTGATACGAAGTAATGGCAATGGCTTGCGCATCTTCCTGAATGGCGCAATTAACGATTTCTTCTACCGAGCGATTGTGTCCTAAATGGATAACCTCTGCGCCAGAGGCTTGTATGATGCGGCGCATGATATTGATAGCAGCATCATGACCATCAAAAAGTGCCGCCGCCGTAACGACGCGAATCTTATTTTGTGCCACATAAGGCAGGGTAACAGGGGGGTTATTCGTACTCATTTGTGCGTAAGTTGCGTGTTGATATGCGTATTGATAGATGTACTTTTCCTAACTGCTACAAATTTAAAAAGTTTTTTGGGAAAATGGGACAGCGCAAGCCGAATGTTGGTGAATATTGTGTAACTTTACGACTACTCATTTCTTACACGCTACAATTATGATTTTGAAAACAACTTATATTTTTGCTTTAAGTTTATTTTTGCTTTTTTTATTGCCTGCACCTACTCTTGCGCCAAAAGTTATTCACTGCCAAAATCAAACGCAACAGAATCCCTTTCTGAAACTGCAATATGACAAAGTCGTTTCTTATCAAGTGCCTGATAAGTTTTCAGTGTTATCTATTGTAGAAGAGGATTATACCCTCAATAAACATGTCCCAACCAACAAAGGTAAGGTCTTATCTGCCCAAGAAATAAATGCACTTCTGAATATTGTTTTAGATGAAAAAAGCTATGGTGGTGGAGCTGCGGCTTGTTTTGACCCACATTGGGGCGTTGTTTTTTACAAAAAGGGAAAAATCGTAGGCTCGATAGAAGTTTGCTTTGGCTGCAATACCTTAGAAACAAGACCGTTCCAACTCAAAATAGCAGAGGAGTATACTGATAAGTTAATGAATTGCAATAGCGGTGAAGATTGTGGTAAGTATATCTTCGGTTTCAGCAAAGAAGGTAGAAAAAAACTTAAATCACTTGGTGCAAAATGGGGAATAAATAGCTACGATTTAGTATCGGAAAGTTCTTTTGATTAGTTTTTTTATTAAGAAACCCTCACACCACCTCTGCCACCACAAACGAACTGCCCCCAATGAAAATCAAATCTTCGGGGGTAGCGGCTGCCTTTGCTGCCTGCCAAGCCGCCAAAACAGAAGGATAAGCCGCCCCTTGCAAACCATAGGTTTGCATTTTTTGTCGCAATACCTCTGCTTCTAATCCGCGCTCTACAGCGGGCTTGCAAAAATAATAAGTGGCGTTTTTAGGTAAAATATCAAACATTTTTAAGTCTTTGTCATTTACCGCACCTAAAACTAAATGCTGTTTTTTAATCGCCTTTTTCCTACAAATTTCTGAAAGTTGTGCTGCAATCCATACAAAAGCATCTTGGTTATGTCCTACATCAGTAAGGGTCAAAGGGGCATCAGACAACTTTTGCCACCTGCCTTTCAAGCCCGTCAGTTGGGTGAGATTCGAAAGTCCTTCGCGCCAAGCCTGCGCTGGAATGGGTGTATTGCTTTTTTCCCATAGTTTTAAAGTTGTGATGATACCTAAAATATTATCGCGCTGGTAGTTACCTTTCAGTTCAAATTCAAAATCAGATAAAAAGTAAGATTTTTCTATTTTATCGTAAATAGAAAAATTGCCGTTTTCTAAGACTTCTAAGTCCCACAAATCCTCTGCAAAATAAATCGCTGCGCCCTGCTGCTCGGCTTTTTCTATAAAAACCTGCTGACAGTCAGGCTGTTTTTTACTAATTACAATAGGCACGTTGGGTTTGATAATGCCCGCTTTTTCGGCTGCAATTTTAGGCAGCGTGTCGCCCAAATATGCCTGATGGTCGTAGCTGATGTTGGTAATAACCGAAATTTGAGGCAAAATTACATTGGTAGAATCCAACCTTCCTCCCATACCTACTTCAATAATTGCAATATCTAATAAATTTTGAGCTGCCTTTTCTGCAAAATAAGCAAATGCCATGCCTACGGTAAGTTCAAAAAAAGAAGGCTTTATTTTTTCTATAAAGTCCTGATTTTCAGACACAAAGCGCACAACAAACTCGCGCTCAATCTCAACGCCATTGAGCCGAATCCGCTCTGTAAATTCTTTCAAATGAGGCGAAGTATAAAGTCCTACTTTCAGACCTGCCGCCTGCAAAACCGCCGCCAAGCTATGCGAAGTGCTGCCTTTCCCATTCGTACCTGCTACATGAATGGAGCGAAAACGCTCGTGAGGATTGCCCAGATGCGCCATCAAAGCCCAAGTATTATCCAAGTTGGCTTTGTAGGCTGCCCCACCAATGCGTTGAAACATAGGCAGTTGGGCATAAAGATAGGTGAGTGTTTCGGCGTAAGTCATAGAAATTTTATAGAATATTGTGGCGTTTTTTTTTGTTTTTATATTAGACCGAAAAAAACAAGACCTCCACTCTGCTGCTCAAATCCTATAGGCACAAAAAGCCCATAGGATTTGAAAATAGAGCAATAAGCAAAATAAATATGCTTACTTTTTAAACTTGTTTTTCAACTGCATGCGCCAGTCCTGACCCTCAACCTGCGACTCGCCTTGAGCATATTTATCAAGGTGTTTTTCGGTCTTATTTTTTTCGGGATTTCGCTTAGGCGGTGCTGTTGGGTCTTGTCGCAAACTTAGGGAGATACGCTTGCGGTTTGCGTCAATCCCGATGACGGTAACTTCCACTTTTTGCTGTAATTTTAATATATCTTTTGGGTGTTTTATGAAAACATCTGACATTTGACTAACATGGATAAGTCCGCCCTCTTTGATGCCAATATCGACAAAGGCACCAAAATCAGTGATATTATTCACAATTCCTTTCAATTTCATACCAACACGCACATCATCAAAGGTTTTGATGTGGTCGTCGAAGTGGAAGGCTTCAAACTCTTGGCGTGGGTCGCGCCCCGGCTTTTCCAATTCTTTGAGAATATCCTGCAAAGTAGGCATGCCTACCGTTTCTGTTACATATTTCTGCACCTGAATTTTGTGGCGCAAGTCCTTTTTTTCCATCAAATCAGCAACAGAACAGTTTAAATCTGCTGCCATTTTTTCTACAATCCCATAACTTTCGGGGTGTACCGCACTGCTATCCAAAGGATTTTTGGCATTTCGGATACGAAGAAAACCTGCTGCCTGCTCGAAAGCCTTTGCCCCCAAACGTGGTACTTTTAAAAGTTCTTTCCTACTACGAAAAGCACCATTTTCGTTTCTATATTTTACAATATTGCCTGCCAATGCACTCCCCAAGCCTGATACATAGCTTAAAAGTTCCTTACTTGCCGTATTGACTTCTACGCCTACGGCATTTACACAACTCATAACGGTATCGTCTAAGGCAGTTTTGAGCATTTTTTGGTCTACATCGTGTTGGTATTGTCCTACGCCGATGGATTTAGGGTCTATCTTGACCAGTTCGGCTAAGGGGTCTATCAAACGTCTGCCGATGGAAACTGCTCCTCTTACCGTAACATCTTGGTCGGGAAACTCCTCCCTTGCCACTTCGGAAGCGGAATAGACCGAAGCTCCATTTTCGCTCACCACTACAATTTGCACCTGAGCAGGCAGCCCTACACTTCTACAAAACTGTTCGGTTTCGCGGCTCGCCGTTCCATTTCCTATCGCAATGGCTTCAATTTGGTACTTTTCTACCCATTTTTTGAGCATTTGAGCGGCTTTTTCGATTTGCTTTTGTGGCTCATTTGGATAGATAACACTTTCTTCTAAAAGTTTGCACTGTGCATCTAAGGCTACCGTTTTACAACCTGTGCGAAAGCCGGGGTCTATCGCCAAAACGCGCTTTTCGCCGAAGGGGGCAGCCAAAAGCAATTCGCGGACGTTGTCGGCAAAGACGGTGATGGCTTCGGTATCGGCTCTTTTTTTAGATTCGAGGCGGATTTCCGTTTCCATAGAGGGCTTCATAAGCCTTTTATAGGCATCTTTGACCGCCATTTGCAGCTGCGTTTTCTTTTCACTTTCGGTCTGGACGGGAATAAACTTATGCACTAAAAGCTCGATTGCCGCTTCCTCGTCGGGTTCGATATCTAAAAGCAAAACGCCCTCTTTTTCCGCCCTGCGAAGTGCCAAGATGCGGTGCGAAGGTGCGTGTTTGAGGTCTTCCTGCCAATTAAAATAGTCGCTATATTTTTTGCCCTCCTCTTCTTTTCCTTCTATGAGGCGGGTCTTGACAGTGGCTTTATTTTCGTATAAATTGCGCAAGGAAGCACGTGCTTGGGCATTTTCATTGACCGTTTCGGCAATAATATCGCGTGCGCCAGCAAGGGCATCTTCGGTAGAAAGTATGCCTTTTTCGGCATCAATAAGGCTTTCGGCTAAGGCTTTCCAATCTATGTTTTTGTCGTCTGAATCGGGGTCGAGGTGGGCGAGTAGGGCTTGCGCCAAAGGTTCTAAGCCTTTTTCGCGTGCAATGGAGGCGCGAGTTTTGCGCTTGGGTTTGTAGGGCAGATAAAGGTCTTCTAAAATTGCCATCGTGGGGGCTGCCGCTATCTGCTCTTTGAGGGAGTCTGAAAGTTTGCCTTGTTCGTCTATACTTTTCAAAATCGCCTCTTTTCTTTTTTCTAATTCCCGAAGTTGTAAGATGCGGTCGCGAATTTGGGTAATGACCACTTCGTCTAAGTGTCCTGTCTGCTCTTTGCGATAACGCGCCAAAAAGGGAACGGTCGCACCCTCATCTAAAAGTAGGACTGTTTTTTCTACCTGCTCGAGCCTAATTTGCAGCTCGTTAGCTAAAAGCGAAAGCAATTTTGTTTCCACAAGCATCTAAAATTAAATAAAAACGAAACGAATAGCGAAAAGCGATAGTTCAATTCGCAAAGTCTGACAAAATTAGTAAAATTGAGTAAAACACAAAAGTTTTCCGCTCTGTTTTTTATAGGCTGATGCCCATTTTTTTTCAAAAAAATTGCGCCCTTTGGAGAAAAGGAGTAACTTGCGACTGTTAAAGACGTACAAAGGTCTGGACTGCGAAAGTTGCCTGTGCAAATCGTATTATCGCAGGTGAAAAGTCCTTTGGGTACGAAAAAATTTTGGAAATGCGCGGAAAACTGCGTATTACTACATGTTATACGAAATTGATGTTCGTATAACATAGATTGGCGGCAATAACTTATTGATAATCAAATAGTTATGCTGCTGAGAAAAAGAAAAAGTTATTGCGCCAATCCACTCATTGTGGGCAATTTTAGAGAACGAAAACAGTAAACTGAATGACATACATAACAGGTTGGCGAAACCAAACATCAGTTTTTATTGCAGCAGACAGTGCGATAACCTATGAGCAGGAAAGTCTAGAAAATGCGAAAATTTGGAGTGATGTGTCCACTTTTGGAGAAACTCACATTATTGGAAATGACAAGGTTGTTCAAGAACAATGGTTGAAAATTTATAACTTTAACAATAAACTGATATTAGCATTTGCAGGCAATGTTTCAGAAGCCTATGAAGCCATTAAATGGTTAAAAATGGTATTGGAGGTAAATGAGCAACCCGATTTACGTGGCAGTTTTAAGTATATTTATAATACTTACCGAAAAATATCAATTATAGCAGGTTTCGTTGAAAACGAGCAACCTGTTCTAATTTCAGTTAATGCAAACGGTACTTCGGGCTATAAAGAGCATCTTGTTTATGAAGACGCATACAGTGGTACTATTGATGCTGAATTTATCAAACATACACAAGAATTTTATAACGAAATTAGAAATTCTGAACAAACAGACGAACAGATTTTAATATCAATGTGTAGTGTTATTCAGTCTTATAAGTATGTTAAACCAACAATTACAAACGGAGTTGGCGGTCTAATATCAGGTATAAGAGTAGATAAGTTTGGCGTTAGTTGGCAAAAAGATATTGCATATATACCTATACAATACAATGGTGCTATACTAAACGGTACTGAATTATCAGAAATATTTGGTAATGCAGAAATTATATCTGTTCTTATTAGAGATAACTTGGTGTTCGTAAATAATCCATATACACATTGGCGTTTTTCAAGAAGACCATTTGGTAATTATCAGCCAATTAGAATTTTAGAAAGTGAAAGTTGGAAAGAAAGTAGATTTACTTGGGCAAATAATTGGTCGCATAGCGTAAACCAACTTATTGATGAATGTACTTATGATTACTATGTTTTCATATCCAAGACATTACCAATAGTTATATCGGTCTTTTCAAAAGAGTTTTTAACAAAAAAGCAAGTATTTATGTATAATCAAGAAAAACAGGCGTTTATGTTAAACTCTGAATTGCTTTTAGATTTTCTTTTAAAAATTCTAATCCCAGAAGACGATGAATTTACAATAAAGACCTTTTTCTAACAGAACAGAAAAACAGCCCACAACATTATGTTTGCCAAAAGACAAGCTAATATGCTTAACTTAGGCTTTTGTACTTTCTATAAACTTTGTGCGTAGGAAAGTGCTATCAAGCTCACCTTTCGCAAACATTTTTCTGCCCGACAAGACCAAAGAATACGTTTTAAAACTTTTAGTCAATTATAGTAAAACTCTTTTAGATTATGTCGAACTTGACAACATCAAAACCTTACGCGATATTTAATCAGTCGTGTTACGGTCTTTCGCCTTTGTCCGAAAATACGGTTGATGCCCTGATTACAGACCCACCTTATGGGATTTCTTACCAAAATCACGAATGGGACAAGGCTCTGCCGCAAAGACAAATTTGGGAAGATAGTGTAAGGGTACTAAAAAGTGGTGCCTTTGGTTTGGTATTTTCCTCTGTCAGGCTCATGCACCGTTTGATGGTTGATTTAGAAGATAGCGGATTTATTATCAAAGATGTACTATTTTGGGCTTATCTGAATGGTATGCCCAAAAGTAGAGATGTAGCCTTAGATATTGATAAAGAATTGGGCATAGAAAGTAGAGTAGTAGGAAAATATAACTATGTGCAGGGCTACAAAAAGGGGGGGGCAGAAAATTATTATTCGGATAATGAAAAACTAAAATACGAGCCTAATTCAGAGTTAGGCATACAATATAAGGGAGCTGGTTTGGGCTTAAAGCCTGCCTACGAACCCATTATTTTAGTGCAAAAGCCTATTGAAAAAGGCTTAAATGTAGCCCAAAATGTAATTAAATATGGCACAGGAGCATTAAATATCGAGCAAAGTCGTATTCCTTATGCCAAAGGCGAAGGAAAAGTGGGTCATAATCCACATCCAAATGGCAGAGTAAGTGCCAATATTATTCGTACAGATGAGTTAGATGACGGCTATGATAAGTTTTTTGCTGTACCAAAAGTTCGCCAAAAAGCAGAAGATTTTAATCATCATCCTACTTTAAAGCCTATTGAACTGATGCACCATTTGGTTAAATTAGTAAGTTTTGAAAATCAAACTGTTTTAGACCCTTTTATGGGAAGTGGCAGCACAGGTGTATCCTGTTTAACACTCAAACGCAAGTTTATAGGCTTCGAATTAGAAAAAGAGTATTTTGAAATTAGTCAAAGACGATTGGAAAATACAAAAAATTAGAAAGAAAGTTATTTTAACTATAAAATAACAACGAAAAAGAATAAAAACTAATGACAACATTGCATTTGTGGCAAGGGCGGGCAGACGTGCTAAATTGAACTTTTGTGTTTTCTATAAACTTTGTGCGTAGGGCGAGGAAAGTGCTGCCAAATTCATTAGCCCCTATTTTAAAAGACGACACTAAAACGAGAAAATTCTAACAAAATTTGTAACTTTGCAGCCTAACAAAACCCTGCGGAAGATGAGCAAAGTCAATCCAAAAATAGATTTAGTTTTCAAAAAACTCTTTGGTTCAGAGGAAAACAAAGACATTCTATTGTCTTTGATTAATGCTATTTTGCCCACAGAAAAGCAAGTTTCCGAAATTACCTTAAAAAATCCTTACAACGTGTCGGACTATGCCGAAGGCAAACTATCCATTTTGGACATCAAAGCAGAAGACGAACAAGGGAATTTGTACGACATAGAAATGCAACTGAAAGGCTCAAATTTTTATGGTAAAAGGACTTTGTACTATTGGGCAAAAATGTTTGGTTCGCAAATGGATTATCTTACCAAAGAAGAACAAGAAAGGAAAAAACGCAAAACCTACTTCGAGCTTCACAAATGTATTGTCATTAGTTTAATGGATTTTGAATTTTTCGAAGATGATAAGTACCATCGCTGTTTTACGCTGAAAGACCGAGAAACAAACGAAATTCACCCTGACTTAGACTATTTAGATTTGTATTTTGTGGAATTGGAAAAATTTGAACATAAATATAAAACTATAACGACTATTTTAGACAGGTGGGCTGCATTTTTGAACAATGCAGATGTCTATTCCAAAAACACCCTTCCAAAAGAATTGGCAGAAATAGAGTCTATCAAAAAGGCAAGTGAAAAATTGGAGGTAATGTACTTGAACGAAAAGGAACGTGAATATTACGAAGCCCAACAAAAACATTACCTCGACGAAAATTCAAGAATACAAGAAGCAGTAGAAGAGGCTGTACAAGAAGCAGAACTTAAAAAGCAACTTGAAATGGCTAAAAATGCAATAAAAGAAGGTTTTGATAATCAAATAATAGCCAAATTGACAGGTTTGATGACTGAGCAAATAGAGCAATTACGCCACAAAAAGCAATAAAACGAGTGCTAACACTTTTTTTGTATCTTTGTAAAAAACAGAAAACTATGAGCAAAAAACTAATTCGTTTCGACTGGGCAATGAAAAAATTGCTACGTAACAAAGCCAACTTTGGTATTTTGGAGGGTTTTTTATCCGAGTTGCTTCGTTTTGATGTAACGATTGAGAGCATTTTAGAAAGTGAAGGAAATAAACAAGATGAATATGATAAATATAATCGGGTGGATATTTTGGTAAAAAGTCAAAATAACGAGTTGATGCTTGTGGAAGTACAAAACGATTCTGAAATTGACTATTTCCACAGGATGCTTTTTGGCGTATCCAAATTGGTTACAGAGTACATTAAAGAGGGCGAACCTTATGGCACAATCAAAAAAATATACTCCGTCAATATCGTTTATTTTGGCTTGGGGCAAGGTAAGGATTACGTCTATGAATACAAGGGCGAATTTGTAGGCTTGCATCAAAAGGATATTTTAACGCCCACAACTTTGCAAAAACAGGATTTCAAAGTAGAAAAAGTAGCTGATATTTTCCCAAAATATTTTATTTTGAAAGTAAATAATTTTAATAATACTGCCAAAGATACGCTTGACGAGTGGGTGTATTTTCTGAAAAACAGTGAGGTAAAAGATACTTTCAAGGCAAAAGGTTTGGACAAGGCAAAAGAGAAAATGCGTTACGAAAATTTGACAGAAGAAGAAAAGAAAATGTATGACCGCTTTCAAGAAAATAGGCGCATTGAAATGAGTGTGGAATATACTGCCAAGTTGGAGGCAAAGCAGGAACGAAACTTTGAAGTTGCAAAAAATTTAATTTCGTTGGGTTCAGACAACGAATTTATAGCAAAGGCAACAGAATTGACAATTGAACAAATAGAGCAACTACGAAGTACGAAAGCGTAAAAACCGCACTTAATGTTATAATGGCAAAAAATATTTTAGCATGTTTAAACCAATAAAAAAATCCAATCACTTTTCTTCGTACTTGGCATATTGATTTTCTCAAGCTGTGAGCAAACGGACGAAGAAAAACTCAATATAATATTAAATTCTGAGGAACTAACTATCCAACAAAATATCTATGGAGGATTTGGTGGATATTCCGAACAGATTTTCAACTTGAAAAAGGGTGAATATGAATTATTATTGATTATTAACGAAGGGACAGACTATCAGACTTTTGTTCGTATGGAGAAAAAGAAAGAGTTATTAAAATCGTTCATAAAAAACGCATATAAAAATAATGATTTAGACAAAAAAATGTCAAATTCTTGTATGACAGGAATTGACTCAGAATATATTATTAGAAGCGGCATGACAACTTTAATATTAAGACCAAATGCACAGTGCGATTCTATTTTTAATTTAATAATTTATGATAAAAAATAAAAAACTTCCGATAACAAAGCATATACTTTAGGACTAAGAAACAAAAACCAGCAAGGTTTTTGCTCCATAGTTGACTTTAGCAGATAAAGTGTTATTTTAAAATTGCTATTTTTATATAATTACAAACCATTAAAATATATTAAAATGAAACTAAAAACTATATATATTATCATACTATTTTTTTTAATGGGAATAGTTGTTTTAATAGTGGTAGGGTATAAAGTGCCGCCTGAGCAGCTTAAATCGACACAAGTTTCAAGTATAAACTCTGTGTCCGTCAATAATCAGGAAACTATTGAATTGACACAGCAAGAAATAGAATATTGGAACAACCTTGAATTTACATTAGCAACGACTGAATACCCGGGAGAAACTCCTGACTATGTTGTGAGTTTAATCGGAGAAAAAACTGAATTTATAACAATATATAATAAAAAAAATAATATAATATTTTTTAGCTTTGTGCCAGAAGTTAAATATGGATTTCTAAATTCTCCTCCCTCAGGTGGCTGGATAAAGCCGCTTTACAAAACCAAAGCGATAAATGAATTATTAAATTTATTAAAAATAAAAAATTTATAAAATAAAGTATGTGATTTAATACGAAGAAACAGCTACCAGCAAAATTTTTGCTTCATAATTAGCTTTAGCAGGTAAGACGACCTTTCAAAATCGCTACTTTCGAGCAGTTATAAGCCGTTAGGCACAGCTTAAAAAAAACAAGTTCCCGATTTTCAGACTTACTTTTTTTGTATCTTTGTAAAAAACAGAAAACGACTTAATTACCAATAGTCCTGCAAGTTTTGACAACAAAAAAGTAAAAAAAACTTGCGCCCCTTGGAAAAAAGGTGTAACTTGCTACTGTTAGAGACGTATAAGGGCTTGGGCTGCAAAAGTTGCCTGTTTGAATCGTATTATCGAAGGGTGCAAAGTCCTTTGGGTACGAAAAAATTTTGGAAATGCGAACTGAAGTTCGTATAACTATATGTTATAAGCCATTTTAATGAAGACGACAAAGACAATATTATTTCTAATAGCAATCGGACTTTTAAGTTGTAATTCTGACAAGACAGCATCTTATGAAAGCAAAGTTCCACTGACAAAGGAATTTTTAGTTCATCAGTGGATGTTAGATTCATTATATGGTTCAAAAGAATTTGTTCAGGATATAGTTTATTTCACACCTAATGACAAATTTGGGAGACTTTCTCACTACAGCGAGAGTCAATTAATTGACAGCTCACTAACTTTTAAAGACAATAAAGTGTTTGATAATGGACAGCTTAAATATTCAATATTTTCTTTAGATTCAAATAGCATAATACTTGTTACTACTGACAACAAAGTATTCCATTGTAGCCGTTGGAATGAGTATGAACAAGAGGACATAGAAAGATTTATCAAAACTAACCCGACAAAAAAACTACTTAACGGAAATTGGGTACTTGACTCTTCCGACATAATACCGACTCGAATGCCATCTTTTTGCAATGACTTGTATCCAGGGACAAAGTTTGCCTTTAATCCTAATGGAACATTTGACATTTATCCAAAAGACTCGACAAATAAATGCAATGGCTATTCATATCGCATTTGGGAGAATGAAATAAGTGTAACTGAATACGATATGATTATGACATTAGGAATAGTAAAATTATCAAAGGACAAATTAATTCTAAAATCCTCTTATGTATCAAATAACAATGGTTGGTCGGAAAAAATGATGAAAGCGAGACAAGAAGGTTACAATCTTTATCTAACACGACAATGACATTTGATTTGACAAGAAAAACGGCTTATAACACGGGTTTTGCGTCAAGCGGGCTGACGTGCAAACTTGGAGCATTGTGCTTCTATTTAAGTTCAGTGCTGGCTGGCAGCTTTGTGCTCCGAAACCCGCCCGAACGCAAAGCCCGAAAATGTTGCTACCAATTTTAAAAGAAAAATCCTCAAAAATAGCCCAAAATTCGTAACTTTGTGATAGCACCTAACGAAATACGACAATGGCAAAGTACATCAATCCCTATACAGATTTTGGCTTCAAAAAACTTTTTGGCGAGGAAGCAAATAAAGACCTTTTGATTGATTTTTTGAACCAACTTTTGCCTGCCCATCACCAAATTGCAGACTTAAATTTTCGCAATGTTGAAAATTTGGCAGATTTGTCGGCAGAAAGAAAAGCTATTTTTGATATTCATTGCAAGGCACTTTCGGGTGAAAGATTTATCGTAGAAATGCAAAAGGCGAAGGTAAAATATTTCAAAGATAGAAGTTTATTTTATGTAACTTTTCCAATCCGCGACCAAGCCCAAACAGGTGAATGGAATTTCAGGTTAGAACCTATTTATTTTGTGGCTGTTCTTGACTTTGAATATGACGAAGCGGAGGAAAAACGCAAATTTAGGCGTGATGTTGCGTTGAAAGACCAAGATGGAGATTTGTTTTTCGACAAACTACATTTCAAATTTTTGCAAATGCCCTTATTCAACAAAAAGGAAAACGAATTAGAAACTAAGTTTGACAAATGGTGTTACTTTCTGAAAAATTTAGAAAGTTTTGACCATATTCCAAACATTCTTAATGAGCCTATTTTTCAAAAGGCTTTCGAAACTGCGGAATTAGCAGGTTTGAGTGCAGAACAGCGTGCCATTTATGAAGAAAACCTCATTCAATATTGGGGCATGAAAAGTGCTATTGAAACAGCTATGGAAACGGCAGTAGAAGAAAATAAGGTTGAAATTGCAAAACGTATGATTTTGGCTGGTTCTGATGATAACTTTATAAATCAAATGACAGATTTATCAGTTGATTACATCAAAAAATTACGTGCTGAACTGAAAAAATAAAACAGATGAATTATGTTTGCAAACTGAAAGTCGGCGAAGCCAAAGGGCGGACTAATGTGTGTAATTTAGGCTTTTGTACTTTCTATAAACTTTGTGCGTAGGGCAATTCCAAAAAAAGCAAGTTCCTAATTTCCGAATATAAACCGATGGACATTTTTATCTCAGCCGAACTCAATAAGCCGAAAAAATTGATTTACAAGCAAGACCTTACGCCTATCAATAACCTAAAAGTTGTTTTTAGGGAGATAAGAGATTATTTTGCGGGAAACGTAACGGGCATAACCAGAGATGAAAAAATTGCTCAAAATATTATGCGTTTGCTTTTTTGTAAAATTTATGATGAAAAATATACAGAAAAGGAGCAATTAGTCAATTTTGCAAATAGACCTAATGAGAATTTGCCAGATTTTCAAAAACGAATTTTTACCCTTTTTGAAAATGTAAAAAACCAATATACCGATATTTTTGAAACAGAAGAAGAATTAGAAATTCAAGCAAATGATTTATCTTTTATTGTGTCTAAAATGGAAGAACATTCTATTTTAAACGCAGACCGAGATATTATTGCTGATGCTTTTGAAGAATTGATAGGTACTTCGTTTCGTGGTGGAGAAGGGCAGTTTTTTACGCCTCGCAATGTGGTGCAAATGATGATTGATGTTTTACAACCCACATCAGGCGAAAGAATTATAGACCCCGCTTGCGGTTCAGGGGGGTTTATTGCCCATATTTTACAACATTTAATTAAAAATAAAGCCTCAAATTATTATCTTTCAGGTATTGATAAAGATTTATTTTTATCTAAGTTAGCTAAAATTTATCTGACTATTTTGGGTGAAAGTGAATATCATATTTTTTGTGAAAACAGTCTTGAAGTGCCTACCTTGTGGAAACCTGAAACGCAAAATAATATTCAATTAGGGAGTTTTGATTTAATTTTAGCAAACCCACCTTTTGGAGCAAAAATTCCTGTCATTGGCGAAAATCTATTGAAACAATACGAATTAGGCTACTTTTGGCAAGAAAATAATATACAAAGCGGAATAGACCAAAACAAGGGTAAATATCTAATAACCAAAGAATTAAGAGAAAAACAACCACCTCAAATTTTGTTTATTGAACGCATTATACAACTTCTGAAAAATGGCGGAAGGGCAGGTATTGTTTTGCCCGAAGGCGTTTTTGGTAATCCGTCAGACCGTTATGTTTGGGAATATGTGAAAAAATATTGTTCTATTTTGGGTATTATTTCGCTTTCCCAAGAAACTTTCCAACCCAGTACGCACACCAAAACAAGCGTAGTTTTTTTAGAAAAAAAGCCAAATAATCGCAGTCAAGTGTTTATGGCAATCGCCAAAAATATAGGACACGATAAAAATGGAAAACCAACTTTTAAGTTTAATAAAGATGGTTCATATATTTTTGACAAGCAAGGCAACAAAATTCTTGATGATGAAACCCCCGAAATTGCTCAAAATTTTATAAAGTTTTTAAGTGGAAATTTAGAAGAAGAAAGCGTTTTAGGTTTTGCAGTACCTACCACAGAAACTGAAAATCATATTTATATTCCTGAAACCTATAAGCCCGAAGTAAAACAAATATTAAATCAAATTAAAAAAAGTGGTTTGTATGATTTAGTAAAAGTAGGAGATTTGGTAGAAAGAGGGATTTTACAAATCAAAAGGGGCAATGAAATAGGCTCAAAATACTATGGAACAGGTGATGTGCCTTTTGTGCGAACTACCGATATTGTGAATTGGGAAATTAAGGCAAATCCCATAAAATCAGTAGCCGAAGAAATTTATCTTCAATACAAAAAACAACAAGATGTAAGAGAAAATGATATTTTGTTTGTCAATGATGGTACTTTTTTAATTGGTAGAAGCGCAATTTTAACCAGAAACGACACAAAGTGCATCATTCAAAGTCATTTGCGAAAAATTAGGGTATTACAAATGAACGAATTAAATCCATTTTATTTATTCTATTTGCTCAACTCAAACATAGTACAAAAACAAGTAGAAATGCTTACTTTCGTGCAGGCTACACTTTCCACTTTGGGCAATAGGATTATGGATTTGCAGTTGCCTATTCACAAAGATAAAAATGAAATTGTGAGAATTGGCAATGAAGTACAAGCCATTATTGAATTGAAAAAACAGCTCAAAGAAAGAACTAATGTATTGATAAATAATAGCTTATGAAACTATGTTTATACCTACTATTCTATTTGTGGCAAAGTAGACTAAAACAAAAATATAAATAAAATAGCACGAAAAAATATAAAAAAAGCTCCAATAGGAGCTTTTAATTTTGAATTTAAAAATTAGCTTGTTTTTTCAAAAAATCAACAACAATTTTAGGGTCTAATTTGTCGTAATCGTGAATGGCTACAAAGTCGAAGATAATCTTGCCTTTTGTATCTACAATATAAGTGGCAGAGGCAGGTAGGGCGACAACGTCAGGGGTAGTACCATTATATAGTTCTAAATCAATTCCGAATTTTTTATAGACCTCGTATAAATAATTTGGAATTTTGTATCTAATACCAAAAAGATGTGCAACCTCCGCATTTTTGTCGCTTAAAACTTCAAATCCTAAATTAAATTTTTCTTTGGTAGAAAGCGTATAATCGGGCGTTTGGGCAGAAATAGCAACCAAAAGAGCGGGCGCATTTTCGATTTGACTCAAATGCTGCTGCAAACTGCGAAGTTGAAGGCTGCAAAAAGGACACCACTGTCCTCGATAAAAGGTAATGACAAGTGGCTTTTTTTGGTATAAATCGCGAATCGCTACCTGCTTGCCTTCGTGATTGGGTAAGGAAAAATTGGGAATAGTTGCTCCTTTTCGCAAGGCAGTTTTGGGAATGTCGGTCAGCTCTGCGTATTCTACCGTTTGGCGAACGGTTGCCTGCTCGTCTTTGTCAAGTGTAGCTAAATCCTGCTCCATTTTTTGTTTTTCTTGGGCAAGTTCTTGGCTAAAATTGAAGTTTTGAGTATCAAGAAGCATTTGAGAAAGGGGTTTAGATTAGGAATACCCATCTAATACGCAAGTTCTTGCCCTGACGTTGTATCAAAATTCGTTAAAAATGAGTAGTTTTGCAAGTCCTTTTTAGCCCTCCTGCTGCTTTGTTTCTCTTTCTTTTTTCTTTGTGTTTTCTTGTTTTTCAAATTTATTGTTGTTTTATTTCAACTTTATATCCATGTCTAATTCAAACGCCAATTTGAGTGCTACCACAAAGACCCAAAAACTTGAAAAACGGTACGCCCTTTATTTTAATAGCATTTTATTTTCTGTTTTATTAGGTTTTTTAGGGATTTTATTTTTTGCAAGCCCTCTTTTTGGGAAACGCCCCCAAGTTTCGGAAAGTGAAAAGCGAAAACTTGCCCAGATGCCGAGCCTAAGTGTGAGCAATTTCTTTTCGGGGAAATATTTAGATAGCATAGACCTATATTTTGCAGATAACTTCCCTTTTCGTGAAAATTTTGTAGCCTTCGCCTTTGAGATTAAGCAAAACAAGGGCATTAGGTCTGAAGAGATTGGCTTTTATGGAGGTGAAATTGTACTAAATCCTGAATTAGAGGAAAACCTAAAAAACGAAGCCGACAGCCTACTTGCCGCCGAGAAAAGCACAGATACCTTGCGCCAACTTCGCTTAGAAGACAGCACAAGCGCGGAAAACGTTGAAAATGAGGAAGTTATTGCACAAGAAAGCGAGGTTACGCGCAGTCATGGCATGCTTATCTACAACGGCATGGCAATCCAACTTTTCGGGGGAACAGAAAAAACAGCACAGACTTTTATTGAGGCTTCTAACGCCTATTACGAAAAAATAGGAGATAAAGCAACTATTTATAGTTTAATCGTACCAATTCATGCTGAATTTTATCTTCCCGATAACTACCGCAAACATAGCCGCTCGGAAAGCAAAAATATCAACTATATTTATTCAAAACTCAACGAAAACATACAGACCGTTTCCGCCTTAGAGGAGATGCGTCCGCATAAAGATGAGTACCTATATTTCAATACCGACCACCACTGGACAGGCTTAGGGGCTTACTATGCTTATCGTGCCTTTTGCAAAACTGCAAAGCTAAGTGCCTTACCCTTAGACAGTTTGGAGCGAAAAGTAATTCCAAACTTTTTAGGCTCTTTGTATAGAATGACGCGCGACAGTCGCCTAAAAGAAAAAGGCGATTCGGTAGTTTATTACAAAATTCCTTACACGACAACGGCAGAGGCTTTTTCGGCTACTAATTTGGTAAAAGGTAGGAAATGCAGTCTTTATTCTGAACTATATGCCAAAGGCGCGAATAGTTATGGCGTTTTTTTAGGGGCAGATTTTCCTATGATGCGGATAGACTCCCCTCAAATTCAGACGGGTAGGCGAGCGATTATTCTAAAAAATTCCTACGGAAACCCTTTCACAACCTACCTACCTGCCCATTTTGAAAAGGTCTTTGTGATAGACTATCGCTATTTTAAAGGCAGTATCAGCAAGTTGGTAGAAGAACACGATATTACGGACGTGATTTTGTTTAATGTTTCTTCTTTGGCAAATACAACTTCACATGCCCGCCTTTTGAAAAAGATTTTATAGGATAAAAATTATAAATAAAACTTTATTTAAAATTTTAGATAAAGTTTAAGAAATGTTACAAAATACTACAATAGAGTTTAGTCTATTTTAAAAATTTGAAAATCAAAAGTTTAATAGACCAAACCCTACAAACCTCACTTTTATAGGCTCAATCGGGCTGCTCTTTTCGTTGCAATTTTCGCTGAATCATGTGCTTTCGGACACTTTCTATGTCGCTTTTCGGAATGGCATTGATGAGCGTTTGGGTATATTCATTTTGGGCTTTGTCATAAATATTTTCAGGAAAATCTAATTCTACGATTTTACCATCTTGCATTACCATAATCCTATCAGCGATAAATCGAACCACAGAAAGGTCGTGCGAAATAAAAATATAAGTAAGTCCAAATTGTTCCTTCAACGCATTCAAAAGGTTCAAGACCTGCGCCTGCACCGACACATCTAAGGCAGAAACCGATTCATCACAAATGATAAACTTGGGTTCTAATGCCAATGAACGCGCAATGGCAATGCGCTGCCGCTGCCCACCCGAAAATTCGTGTGGATAACGATGGTAATGAGCAGGATTGAGATTGACTAAATTTAAAATTTCCATCACGCGCTCTCGTCGCGCCCTTTCGCTTGCCCCAATCTGGTAAATGCGCATCGGCTCGGAAATAATTTCGCCTATGGTCAGGCGCGGATTGAGCGAACTATAAGGGTCTTGAAAGATAATTTGCATATCTTTTCTAACCATTCTCAACTCTTTTTGCGAAAGTTCATGAATTTTTCTCCCCTCAAAGATAATATCTCCTGCCGTTGGCTCTATCAGGCGCAAGATGGTGCGCCCCAAAGTAGTCTTACCGCAGCCCGATTCGCCTACAATGGCTAAGGTTTCGCCCTGATAAACATCAAAAGAAAGGTCATCGACAGCTTTTTTAAAAGTCTTGCTTCGTTTCCAAAAAAAGCCGCCCTCTTGCTCTTCGTAGTGCTTTGATAAATTTTTAATACTTAGGATAGGATTTTTTAGGTATAATCTTTCACGCTTTTTAATAATTTCTGATTCCGTTTGATAATTGAACATAATCGCCTGCCCTACATCTTTGAATTTCACTTCGGCAAGCTCGGCAATATTTCCCGTCTCGTCGGTTCGCATAAAATCAGAAACCGTTGGCAGCACTTTCAAACGCACATCTAAGCGCGGACGGCACGCCAAAAGCCCCTTGGTGTAAGCGTGTTGGGGGTTATTGAAAAGCTCAAAAACGCCATTTTCCTCTACTGCTTTGCCCTGATACAAGACCAAAACCCTATCGGCAATCTCTGCCACTACGCCCAAATCGTGCGTAATAAAAATGATAGACATGTTTTCGTCCTGCCGCAAAGATTTTAAAATATCTAAAATCGTTGCCTGCACCGTTACATCAAGCGCAGTTGTAGGCTCGTCAGCAATAAGCAAAAGCGGCTTACAAGCCAATGCCATCGCTATCATCACGCGCTGCTTCTGACCGCCCGAAAGCTCATGCGGAAAAGATTTGAAGATGCGCTCTGGATTTGAAAAGCGCACTTTTTCGAAAAGCCCTAAGACGCGATTTTTTGCAGAACGGCGCGAAGACTTTTCGTCGTGCCTTAAAATCACCTCCATCACCTGCTCGCCACAAGTATAAACAGGATTGAGAGAAGACATCGGTTCTTGAAAAATCATCGATATTTCATTGCCTCGAAGGTGGTGCAGCTTTTCGCGCGAAAGCGACATAAGGTCTATCTGCCCATAAGACTTCGAGCCAAAGACGATACTGCCCTGCATGCGTGCCGTATCTTGGGGCAACAGGCGCAAAATAGAGAGCAGGGAAACGCTCTTTCCCGACCCCGATTCGCCCACAATCGCCAACGTATCGCCCTTTTGTAGGCGAAAGCTCAAATCCTGAACAGCCGTTTGTTCGCCCCGCTCGGTCTGGAAGCGCACTTGTAAATTATGGACGGTAAGCAGAGCATCATCAGTCATACAATCTAAAAATAGGGTTCGAAAATTTTACAAGAAGCAAGATAGCCTTTCACAAGCAAAGATACAAGATTTTTTGTATTTTCAATCGCCTCTCTTATTTCTGACCAAGTCTAATCAAAACGAATTGCCCTGATGGGTTTGATACGTTTGATGTAAATGTAGGGTAGAAATAAAACAAAACTTATTAAAAAGATAACAACAAAATTAATAAAAATAACGTGTAAAAGTTCTATGCGAATCGGAACATGGTGCATATAATAATTTTCAGGGTCTAAGGGAATTACCTTAAAAAAGAGTTGTATCCAAGAAAGACCCAAGCCCAATAAATTTCCCAAAAGAAGCCCCCTTATCGTAAGTTTTAGCCCTTTATAGAAAAAAACGCGCTGAATTTGTATATCCTTCGCACCCAAAGCCTTCAATGTTCCAATCATACTTGTCCTTTCGGTAATCAAAATCAAAAGCACCGAAACCAAATTAAAGCAAGCCACAAATAAGATAATGGCAAGAAAAATATATACATTTTGATTCAACATTTTAAACCAATCAAAGAAATGACGGTAACTTAAAGTTACTCTATCTAAATATAAATACGAACCACTAAGGTCGTCTAATTCGTCATAGTCTTCTTCCAAATTATCAAATTGATGAAGCCGCAACTGTATGCCGCCAACCAAGCTATCCTCCCAATTATTCAATTTTTGTAGCAATCTTTGGTCTGCATACACAAATCTATCATCAAAATCTTCTATTCCCGTTTCATAAATGCCTACAACTTTCAACTTTCTTTGTCGTGGAGGTTCTTTGATAAAAAATGCAATGACTTCATCTTCCAAATTTAGTTCTAATTTATCGGCAGTTCGTTTGCTAATCACAATTTCCTTGCTTCCTCCCTCCGCTGTGGTATCAGATTGGGTGTCCAAAAAACGCCCCTCTACCAAGTTTTTTTCAAAATATGGCAACTGAAAATCTCCCCCCACTCCCTTTAAAATTAGCCCTAAGACCTCGTTATCGGTTTTGAGCAAAGCAGGCGTTTTGGTAAAGGTATGATAACTCGCCACTCGCGCATCACTCACAACCGCCTGCACAAAGGCATCATGGATAGAAATTGGTTGTAAAGATTCATAAGTATTGTAATTAAGGTCGTATTTGATAAGCTCGACATGCCCTGTAAAGGAAAATATCTTGTCTAAAATCGTCTGGCGAAAGCCTGAAAAGATGGCAAAGGAAATCAGAAGCGTCGCAATTCCTATCATGACACTGCCAATCGCAATCCTACTAATAAAAGTAGAAAAACTGCTACCTTTTTGCTTATCTAATTTTTGGGCAATAAAATATGGAAAGTTCAAATTATTTTTATTAGTTTTGTGTTTTCTAAAATAAGTTTAAGAATGATTATAGATTTTTCTATAATCATTCTTATCAACGCTTTGAAAGAAAGGTACTTACTTCTTTCAGTGGGCGAAAGTTAGCATTTTTTTAGCGTTCAAAAAAGAGGCGTTCTCCTTTTTTGCTTTCATCAAAAACACCTTCGTTGTATGCTAAATGCCCTGATACAATCGTTTGTGTGATTTTTGAACCAAAAGTATAACCTTCAAAAGGCGACCAACCACATTTATACAAAATGTTTTCTTTGCTCACTTGCGTAGGCGCAGTCGTATCAAAAATAACCAAATCTGCCCAATACCCTTCGCGAATAAAACCACGCTCCTTCATTTGAAAACAAATAGCAGGGTTATGTGCCATTTTTTCTGCAATTTGTGGCAAACTAATTTTATTTTGATGATAAAAATCTAACATCATAAGTAAAGAGTGTTGTACCAAAGGCACGCCCGCAGGAGCTTGGTTATAGGCTTGACTTTTCTCCTGCCACGTATGCGGCGCATGGTCTGTGGCAATAATGTCTATTTTGCCCGAAAGTACCGCCTCTAAAATTTTGGGCTTATGGCTCGGATTTTTAATCGCAGGGTTGCACTTAATTTGATTGCCCAATCGCTCGTAGTCGTCGCTATCAAACCACAAATGATGCACGCAGGCTTCCGCCGTAATGCGTTTCTCCGCCAAAGGAATTTCGTTGGTAAAAAGAGATATTTCATCTGCCGTACTAATATGTAAAATATGCAGGCGTGTATTGTATTTTTTTGCTAATTCTACCGCCATCGTAGAGGAACGCAAACAAGCCTCCTCGTTGCGAATTTCGGGGTGATGCTTAGGCAAAATTGCCTCTCCGTATCGCGCTTGGTAGTCTGCCAAGTTTTTTCGAACCGTAGGTTCATCTTCGCAATGCGTTGCGATAAGCAAATCTGTTTCGGCAAAGACCCGCTCTAAAATCTGACGGTTATCCACCAACATATTGCCCGTAGAGCTACCCATGAAAATTTTGAGTCCGCAAACCGACTTTCTATCTGTTTTTAGCACTTCTTCTAAATTATTATTAGAAACTCCCATGAAAAAAGAGTAATTTGCTAAGGATTCGCGCCTTGCCACTTCGTACTTTTGCGCCAATAAATCCTGCGTCAAGGTCTGCGGATTGGTATTGGGCATTTCCATAAAAGAAGTAGTGCCACCTGCCACTGCTGCCTTCGCTTCGGTATAAATTTGCGCTTTATGTGTCAGACCGGGTTCTCTGAAATGCACTTGGTCGTCAATCACCCCCGCCATCACAAATTTACCTTTTGCATCAATCACTAATTTATCATTTTTTCCAGATAAATTAGTACCAATTTGGGCAATTCTGCCCTCCTGAATCCAGATGTCGCCCTCAAAGATTTTACCTTCATTGACGATTTGTGCGTTAAGAATAAGCATGTAAAATGTAGTAAAAGGATAAACTATTGTATTATTATCTTGCTGTTAGTAGTGAAAGACTACAAAAATAGGAGATAACCCTTGCGCCTTAGCCGCAGCAAAAATAACATGGCTACAAACGAAAAGCAAAAAAAAGACCTTTGTCCTTTTTCAAATAAAATGACCTATTACAAAAAATAAAATCTGTGCAAAAAGCAAACTTAAAGCTAATAAATTTTTAGCCTGAATTTCTTTTTTATGATATACATAAGATAGAAAGAAACTCACAATCCACCAAGCAATATAATTTTGTAAAGGAACTATATTTTCTGACCATTGCCAAAAATCATAACGTATCGCTATCGGTTCTATCCAATAGTCCAGACCGACCATAAAAGAAGCCGCAAAAAGAGCTTTTAAAACAATCAGTTTTTTATTTAGATTATCTTCTCTATTTTTTAATCTATTAAAAATCAAACTTACTAAAAAATTAAAACAATATGTAAGTACAAACCAATTTAAACCTATCGTAAGTGGCACTTCCAAAATCTTGAAACCCAATGTTTCGCCATACCAATACGTGCCAAAAATAAGCCCTGTATGCACCCCCAAAACCTCTACTGCATAGCCCGTAGAAAAACAGAGCAGAGAAAAAAGAAAAAACTTTTGCTCCCATTTTTGATGAAATAAAAACAAAATAGAAGAAGCAAATAATAAATTAAAGGGCGTAGCCCAAGTAAAAAACGGACGCGAAACCTCCCAAGCCAGCCCCATAGCCCCTGCAAGGTGCATTACCAAAATTAGAGCCTGAAATTTGGTCGCCCATTTTTCAGAAAGTTTAAAATTTGTATAAAATAGTTGATGTTTTTTTTCTATTTTTTCAAAAATCATGTTGCATTTTTTTAAGAATGGAAGAAAGGCAAAATAAAAAACGTTTTGCCTCCTACATAACTTGTTCTAAGCGTTTGGGTTTTGATTATTTCTCCTCAAACTCGGTAATTTCTATCAGTTTGCCGTCCTTATCGGCAGTATCCGTTTTGAGCAAAACCGTTTTATCTTTTATACTAAAAAAATTACGAATCGTGTATTTTTCTGTTTCTATCACAAGCTCATTTTCTTTTCGATGGTGTGTATAAATAGAAGTTTGTATTCGATAAGGCGGCAATTTTGTATAGCTAACCTCTTGTTTATCAATCGTTTCCGATATAGTTTTGCTATTTTCAAAAAAACGAATGTTGCGCAAAACAGAACCTAACTCCTCATTTGCCTGGTAGGTAGTCAAAATTACTTCTTCCGAGTTCATCGCCCCGCCTTGTCCATAATAAAATCGTTCATTTTTTAGTATTTTCTTTCCCCCACCTTCCAAATAGGTATATTCCCAAATAGCCTCATAAATAAGTTGTTCTTCTTTAAAACGGCTAAAATATTCCTTCACACAACGATTTTGGGCATCATATTCCCGTTGCAAAGACTCACGCCAAAGGGGTTTTTCCTCCTTAAAGCGAACCTCCTGCTGTTGAAGCAGGCTATCTGTTTGCCCTAAATAAGTATAAGTTTTTTTATTTAAAAGGCTATTTTCTGTCAAAGAAAATACTTCTTCGCGAATCAATCGCTGCGCCGTATCATAAAAGTACGTTTTCTTTTCTGTATCTGTTTTTTTATCTTCCTGCCAAAAGCTATGCAGTTCGCTCTCAATTTTAAGGTCTGCCCGATAAGAATAACTAATTTCTTCCTTTTGGTCGGTATCGTATTCTTTCTCTTCTGCGTCTTTATATATTTTTTTGTAGCTTTTAGTTGTTTTTTTGAGTAGGTTGTTTTCTTCTAAAAACTCATTTTCTTCTCTTTCTATTGCCCAATAATTATATTGTGGCAAAAGTTCGCTCTCATAACGGGCTTCCACTAAGCGCAAAAGCGGCTTTTCTGGCTGTGTCCCTTTCTGTTCAATCTTTTGAACATGGAAAGAAAAAGTTGCGGTTTTGCCTTTCTCTATTAAGGTATCTCCCTGATAATCAAAGGTTATTTCGCCTTCGCCCCCATCATTTCCCTCATAACCATGACGGTATACCGTTTTTCGTAGCCTGCCTTGTGCATCATAAAAATGCTGCGCATACTGCAATTCACGTCCTAATTCCCCCGAAGAGAAATCCCATTCCTGTTCTTCTTCTATTTTGGTATATATTTCTTTCGTCTTTTTGTTTTCACAAACCTTTTTCCAATGTTGTTTTATTCTTTTTTTGGGCTTTCCCGCTTCAAAAGGCGTAACCCAAGTAATTTTTTCGGTGCAGGAAGCTGTGGCTTGTGCTAAAATTGCCTCTTTATTTAGTAAAAATAAAAAAGCAAATAGGAGGCTTTTCAGAAAAACAAGTTTCATATCTTGAGCAATAAAAGAGATAAAAAAAACAGGATAAAAAGGTAAGTTTCCTTTTTATCCTGCAAAGATAGGATTTTATTTGGGAACTTTAATAGGATTTTTTTTGCGCTTCTTACCATTTTTATAAGTACGTGCTTCCTTCAAAGCTCCCCTTTTATAAATTTCACGACGGCTTAATAGTTCATTTTCATCATAATAATACCATTTTCCATAGTTATAGTTGCGATAAAATAAGCCCTCGCTGGCTATTTTTCCGTTTGGGTGATAAAAGACGGCATAGCCCCACTTCATAGAAAGTTTGTAATTGATTTTGCTTTCCAACTTTCCTTCGGCAGTCCAAGTAGTGGTTTCACCATTTTGAAAACCATGCGCATAGCTTTCTTTGGTCTTGTTCTTGCCATTGCTGTAATAAGTAGAGCGTGTGCCTGTTAGTTTGCCTTTTTCATTGTATTCTTCTTTGGTTTGTAAATTGCCATTGGAAAAATAGTATTTCCAAACTCCAAAAGGCACTTTTTTCACTTCCTCTTTTTCTAATTTTAACTTTCCGTTGTTATAATATTCTTTTGTTTTGATATGATTTTCGGTAAGATATTTTAGTTCTTGTATCAAATTGCCATTTTCATCATACAAAACTGCTTGCTGAGGCAATCCATTTTGATAGTCTAATATTTGCTTTATTTTTCCATTGGCATAGAAAATTTCGTTTTTGCCATGCAATGCCCCATTTTTATAGTTTGCCGCCTGCAAAAGTACGCTATCAGCAGAAAAACGTCGAAAATAGCCGTTTTTACGCCCATGCATATTGAGGGTTTCCATCTCCACAATTCCGTTGGGGTGAAAACTTTTGAAATCGCCACTCATTTCGCCCTCCTCGTAGGCGCAAATCGTTCTCAAATTGCCATTTTCGTAAAAAGTTTGCTCTATTCCTGTTTGTTTTCCATTTTGATAGGGAATAAGCTCTTTTAAATTGCCATTTTCATAATAATAACGCACCGTATCTGACAAAACACCATCTTTAAAATACAAACGCGATTTGATATTTCCTTCATCATAGTAAGTATAAAAACTATCTTGTAGCACGTCTTGTACATAAAAACCGCGCTGCACCACTTTTCCGTTTTCGTTAAAAACTAAAACTTCGCCTTCTTTTTTATCATTTTTACAAAGGTAAGAAGTTTTAATTGCTCCACTTGGATAATATTCTTCAAACCTGCCTTCTTTCAAACCGTTGTGATAGGCTGCCTTTGTCTTGGGCTTGCCATCAGGATATAGTTCTAAAAGCTGACCTTGTATTTGACCATTTTTAAAAACTACTTCTGACATAAGCTCGCCCGTAACGTAATATTTTCGGTACATGCCTTCCACTAAGGTAGAATCTTGGGCATCAGTATAGTATTCAGCCTTCAAATATTGGTGGTCGAAATCGTAGTATTCGCGCACATGCACCAGCCCATTCTCGGTAGGTTTTGCCTGACGCAAACTCTGACCCCAAAGCGAAAAAGAGCAGTTGCAAAGAAAAAGGAATACAAAGAGTAGGATATTTTTTTTATTTACGGTCATATTTTAGTAAGTTTAAAGGATATGTTTTTGAAATGAATGAAGAAAACAGCAGAAAAAGTATGTATTATTGTTTCACTATATAGAAAAAGAAAGATTTTAGTTTTAAGTGCAAGACAAAGTTTTATAGTGGGTATAACGAAAAAACTATGCCACAAAGTTGGTAGGTGCTGCCCCAAAGAAGCACCCTAAGAAACAAGAAAGAACGTTTGGACTAATAACGCCCTCGAAGGGTAGCTTAGTATCTTTATGCGGTAAGGAAAATTTTGGACTTAATTTTTCACAAAAAAAGGCTATTGCGTCTTTATTTTTTACAAAAAAGAGGCTTTTATTGCTTATCTTTCTCTATTCTCTTAGTATCTATTCCCTTAGCATCTATTCTCTTGGCATCAGAAATAGATTTTTTCTGGCGTGGCGGCACAGCGATTTTATACAAAACCCAACCAAAGCCTATCAATAGGTGAAGCATCACAACGGCAAAAAAGAAAGTAGCCATTAAAATTTGAATTTAGTGTGCTACAAAGGTCAGGCAGAGCGAGCCTCAAAACAATGATTTTTGTCAGTCTTGCTTATTTTTGGCTTTGCGCCAAAAAAGGAGGCGGCTTTAAATCGCTTACATCAAGGTAGTTTCCTTCAAAACGTGCAATAAAATTGCGCACACCGCGCAAGTTAAGGTTTTGATTTTGAGGCACTTCCAAAATAAGATGGGCTGCCTTTTGCATCACTTCGGGCATTGCATTGACTCCGCCAACGGGAACATTTTTAGCCTCTAAACTTTCTATTAAAAACTTTTTTTCATATCTTAAAAAGGCTTTTTCTAAGATAGGCAATAAAAGCTGGCGATTTTCTACGCGCTTTGGGTTTGTTTTGAAAGCCTCTTGATGTGGCAACTCTGCCAATCCTAACACTTCACATAAATTTGAAAATTGCTTATCTGTGCCGACGGCAATGATAACTTCGCTGCCATCTGCGGTTTCGAAAGTGCTGCCATAGGGGACAATATTGGGGTGCTGATTGCCCAAACGCTGCGGAATATGCCCTGCATTGAGCCAATTTGTAGCCTGATTTGCCAAAGAGCTAACAGCAGCATCAAAAAGAGAAACTTCTACTTTTGTACCTAATTTTTCTTGTGATAAATTATTATTTTTGATTTTTTCGCGCCGCCAAAGAGCCGCTAAAATGCCCTCTTTGAGCTGATGAGCTGCCAAAATATCCACTAACGCCACAGGCATCTTTACAGATTTTCCTTTTCTTTCAATCGTATCGGCTTCTCCATTCATATAAAGAAAACCCGCTTCGGCTTGTATGATGGCATCATAGCCAACTTTCTCTTTTTCAAGGGTATAGCCTGCAATCGTACCATAAATAAGGGCAGGATTTAGTTTTGAAAGCGTATCGTAATCTACGCCTAATTTTGCAGCATCTCCCCATTTATAGCTTGCAATTACGATGTCGGTTTGTGGCAATAGGCTATAAAATTGCTTGCGCTCGCTGCTTTGTGTCAAATCGAGGGAAAGGCTTACTTTGCCCCAATTAGCGGCAGAAAAATAAGCAGAAATCGTACTATTTTTATCTTCATTAGGCAACTTCCAAGAGCGTGTAACATCTCCCCCTGCCGTTGTATTTTCTATTTTTAAAACCTGCGCCCCCCCTTCGGCAAAAAACTGACCCACAGAAGGACCTGCAAGTACGCTGGCTAATTCTATCACCTTCAAACCTTCAAATATTTTCATTTATTTGATTTTTTGTTTTGTATTTTGCAAAAAATGCACCCCTCCCCAAACCCCTCCCCCATAGGGAGGGGCTTCAATTTTATATCAATTTTTTCGCATAAATGCAAAAAAATTGATTTGGTTTTCGAACTCTCCCCTTTGGGGGGAGGGCAGGGTGGGGGTTCAGGAGGTTGCTCGAGGTACAAAAAGTTATTTTTTGACCTTCTGACCATTTTAACAACGCCTAAAAAACCCTAAGAATTTTGAAAATTCTTAGGGTTTTGAAGGCACTACACCAACTTTTCTAAAATTCTGTTGATGCTGGTTTCGTATAATAATTTTTCTTTTAAATCAGCAATGGAAACGCGCTCTTGTTTCATGCTATCGCGATAACGCAAGGTAACCGTTTCGCCTTCCTTTTCAATCGTATCAAAATCTACGGTAACGCAAAAAGGCGTGCCTAATACGTCCTGACGCGCATAACGCTTGCCGATAGAAGCACTTTCTTCGTAAAATACGTTCATATCTAATTTCAACATATCCACAATCTGACGTGCTTTTTCTACCAAAGGCTCTTTCTTGACCAAAGGAAAAATCGCAACTTTGATAGGCGCAAGGGCAGGGTGCAGGCTCAAATACGTGCGGGTTTCGCTCTTGCCTTTTTCGTCGGTGGTTTCCTCTTCGCGATAGGCTTGGCAGAGGGTTAGCAAGAAAAGACGGTCTAAGCCGATAGAAGTTTCTATTACATAAGGCACAAAATTTTCGCCTGTCTGTGCGTCGTGATAGCGAAGTTTCTTCTTAGAAAACTGTTCGTGTTGGGAAAGGTCGAAATCCGTGCGCGAGTGAATCCCCTCCACTTCTTTCCAACCGATAGGAAACTCGAATTCTATATCTTCGGCAGCATCAGCATAGTGGGCGAGCTTGTCATGTACGTGAAAGCGCAAACGTGCGTCGGGCGTGCCGATAGCTTGATGCCACTTGCGACGTGCATTTTTCCAATACTCAAACCATTCTTTTTGTGTTCCCGGTTTGATAAAAAATTGCATTTCCATTTGGGTAAATTCGCGCATACGCATAATAAACTGACGCGCCACGACTTCATTTCGGAAGGCTTTTCCTACCTGTGCAATTCCAAAGGGGATTTTCATTCTACCCGTTTTCTGCACATTTAGATAATTGACAAAAATCCCTTGTGCAGTTTCAGGGCGCAAATAGACCTCTGTCGCTTCTTCTGCCACTGACCCAACTTTGGTAGAAAACATCAAATTAAACTGGCGGACTTCTGTCCAATTTGCCGTTTTGGAGATAGGGCAAAGGATTTTTTCTGCCATAATAAGATTGCGCACGCCTTCTAAATCGTCTTTTTTGAGTAGCTCGTTCATTTCGGCAAGCAATGCGGTTGCCTTAGCCGTATTTCCAGAAAGTTCGTATTGGCGGGCTTGTTCTTCTAAAAGTTGGTCGGCGCGGTAGCGTTTTTTGGAATCCTTGTTGTCAATCATAGGGTCATTAAAACCATCTACGTGTCCGCTGGCTTTCCAAGTAGTGGGGTGCATAAAAATAGCCGCTTCTATGCCTACAATATTTTCGTGTAGGCGCGTCATGGCAAGCCACCAAGCCTGTTGTAAATTTTGTCGCAATTCTACTCCGTTCTGACCATAATCATACACTGCTTGCAAGCCGTCGTATATCTCCGAAGACTGAAACACAAAGCCATATTCTTTGGCGTGCGAGATGACCTTGGGGAAAAGTTCGCTGTAAGTATTCGCCGCGATATTAGTGTCCATATATTTTTGTTATCCGTAGGGTAAAGTTCGTTTGCAAAGCGCAAAGATAGTGTTTTTTGGGATACGAAATAGAAAAAGTCGCGCCCTTCTTCAATTCGGGGCTTGGGTGTAAAAAATATTTTTTATTATTATTCAAACCTTTTTTATTTCAATCTCACTTCCGAAAGGGCAATTTCTTGTCGCTACTCTGGTACTTTTTGGCAAGAAAAGACAAAACAATTAGCTATTTTCAATATCTTTCGGTACATTTGTCGTTGTTTGGCGTTGTAAAGGCATCAAATAATAGGCATAAGCAAATACCTACAATCCGCAATTTGAGTACAAGATATGGAATCCTTACCAATAACCTACACTTGGCAAGTACCAACGCTTGCGGCTTGGGACGAAGTGGCGGCTCAGGCGTTGGCAAAATTTGGCAACACGCCAATTTGGATTTTTGAAGGCAATTTAGGGGCAGGCAAGACCACTTTTATCAAAGCCTTAGCCCGAAAGATGGGCATCAGCGACCTTGTCAGTAGTCCTACTTTTGCCTTAGTACAGAGCTATCTTTTGCCCAATAAGCGCGAATTATACCATTTTGACCTCTACCGCTTAGAAAGCCTCGAACAAGCCCTCGACATCGGTATAGAAGAATACTTCGATAGCGGTGCAATTTGTTGGATAGAATGGGCGCAAATTGTTGTATCTTTGCTACCAAAGCCTTATATTGTGGTATCTATTCTTCCTTCCCCCGATTCTCCCCTTCGAACCGTAACCCTGACCCGCCATGAGTAAAGAGCCAAACAAGGACAAACCGCAGGCAGAAATTGCCAAACAGTTGCTTCAATACGCACAGCCGCAGGAAAAAGCCTTAGCCATCAAAGACCACCTTAGCAGCCTAAGTATCGGTATCCCTGCCGAAGACGAGGAGAGCGAATTTAGAGTGGCTTTGCGCCCCGAAGCGGTGCGCCTCTTGGTCAATAATGGCAATGAAGTTCGCATAGAAGCGGGGGCAGGCAAAAAGTGCCAATACGACGACCACGCTTATAGCGAGGCAGGGGCAAAGGTCTGTTATGACCCCGAAGAAGTCTTCCAATCGGAAATTATTTTGAAGGTAGCACCGCCTACCTTAGGCGAAATAGAGATGATTCCACCGCGCAAGACGCTCATTTCAGCACTGCATTTGGCAGGCGTAACGCCCGAATATTTGCACGCCTTAGTGCGAAAGAAAATTACGGCAATCGCCTATGAAATGATAGAAGATAGCGAAGGCGGCTTGCCTGTGGTACGCGCCATGAGCGAAATTGCGGGAAGCACCGTTATTCTCATTGCTGCCGAATATTTGAGCAGTGCCAATGGGGGGCAGGGCATTATGTTGGGCGGCATTACGGGCGTAGCTCCTACCAACGTAGTCATCTTGGGCGCAGGCACAGTAGGCGAATATGCAGCGCGTGCCGCCTTAGGTTTGGGTGCAAATGTGCAGATTTTTGACAACAATACTGCCATGTTGCGCCGCCTCAAATACAATTTGGCGCAACCGCATCTTTTTACCTCCATTCTCGATACCGAAACCCTACAAACGGCTCTGACCCAAGCGGACGTTGTAATTGGTGCTATCAGACCCGAAAAAGGGCGCACGCCTTGTGTGGTGAGCGAAGAAATGGTCGCTCGCATGAAGGCTGGTTCAGTGATTGTAGATGTGAGCATAGACCATGGGGGCTGCATCGAAACTTCGGAAACCACGACGCACACGCACCCCACTTTCAAAAAATACGGCGTAATTCACTACTGCGTCCCCAATATACCCTCGCGTGTAGCTCGTACTGCCACTTCGGTTTTGAGCAACTTCTTCGCGCCCCTTTTGGTGCGAGCAGGTGAAATGGGCAGTGTCGAGGATTTGGTATTTACAGACGGCTACTTTTCGCGCGGCGTTTATGCCTATCAAGGAAACCTGACTAATCAGTATTTAAGTAAAAAGTTTAATATGCGATACAAAGATTTAAGCCTTTTGGTGGCTGCCAAAGGCGGATTTAGCAGTTAGTCGGATAAAATGTCCGCTTGATAACTATTTGATAGCTGTTTGATAACTATTTTGAACCCTACGCCAAACTTTTGCTGCAAGTAGGATAGTTTTTAAGATAGTTTTTTTAGGATAGTCTTGTCGAGGCAAATTTTATAGCCCTAAATTTGGAAAAAAGAAACCAAATTGCTATTTTTGGGCGTGTATGATTTTCAAAAAAAACTTCTTTTTATATACTATAAATCATATCTTATTTCACAACCTTCTATAAACCACGCTATATGGCAGATGTAAATGTAAATTTTGTGCATCCTACTGACGGTCGTGTTATCAATGCGACCATCGATGACTCGATGACCAGCAATGAGGTAATTGCCGAATTGGTTTCACACGATTTCATCAAGTACAGTCCGCAAGGCTATAATTTAGCCATCAAAGGGGGGAGTCGCCTACTTAATCAGCAGACTTTGCGCGACGCAGGTACGGCTCATGGGACAACCTTCCGCGTCATTCCTGCCACAGATGCAGGCTACCACCTCTGCTAACTTTCGCTCGTCCCTTTTGGGTGAGCCTTTTTTCCTCATCAAATTCCGCTTGCTATGACTTTTACCCCGCAGAATATTCGCAACCGTCGCCTTTCCAACGATTACCGCGAGATGGAAAATATTTCAGGCGATATGATAGAAATTGTATCGGTAAAAGGCGAAGTGCCTTATGTGGAGGTCTATGAAATCAAGATACACGTGCGCAGCATTATCAGCGCACGTCCCGAATACCGTCAGGAACACCTCTTGCGCATTAGCCTACCCGAAGGCTATCCACAGACTCCTCCCCAAATAGAGATGCTTAGTCAGCCGATAGTTTTTCACCCCAACTGGTTTAAAAACGGACGCTGGTGTTTTGGCACTTGGGAGATGTCCGAAACATTGGGCAAGCATATTATTCGTATGATTCGCACGCTACAATACGATACCGAAATCACCAACGAACACAGCCCTGCCTACGATGTCGCAACGCAATGGTATGTACAGAACCGCCATTCAGGGCTTTTCCCTTGCGATACCCAACTTTTGCCCGACCCCACCAAACCCAAGCACGAACAACCTAAAAGCAACCGTTTTCGCTTGGGTACAAATGAGGCTGACAATCCGCCCACGCCCCCTTCTTCCAAGCCGCGTTTTAAAATCAATTAGAAACGATGTCAAAATTTAAAATCAATAGTGAAACTACCCCTGTCTATCAGCCGCTCCCGCTGCCCGAACCTGCCCTTTCTGTGGAGTCCGATTTGGCAAGTCTAATTTTAGAGCAGGCGCAAGAAAGAGAAGCAATCGCACAGGAAACACCCGCCCAACACTTGCACAAGCTCTACCTAAGCCACGAAGCCTTTGCACAAATCAGCCAACACATAGGCTGGGGAAAGACCACAGCAGAGAATACCGTAGAGCAGGGCGGTATTTTATTGGGAAAAGTCTATTACGACCAAGAAAAAAAATTATATTTTGGTATCGTACAGCAGACCCTTGCCGCCACCACTGCCAAAGGCTCGACTACTTATCTCGAAATCGGGCATCAAGTTTGGAAAGAAATGATGGATAGCTTCGATGCCCTAACCGAAAAAGAAGCACTTTATCAAGACCTGCAAATTATCGGCTGGTATCATACGCACCCCAATCAACTTTCCGTTTTTATGTCGGGTACAGACCGCCGCACCCAAGAGATTTTTTTCGAGCAGCATTGGCAATTTGCTATCGTACTCAATCCACACAAAAAAGTTTGGCGTGCCTTCTACGGACGCGAGGCAGCAGAGTGCAGCGGCTTTGTATTGCAAAGTTCTATATAGTTTAAAAAGCAAACGCTATAAAAAAAGGGACAATTTTATTGTCCCTTGTCCTTCTGTTCTTTGGTACGCTTTGTTTAGTAGTCCATTTTTTTGGGTTTTGATTTAATGCTTTTTTATTAAAAACTTTCAATCAAAACACTACGCATACTGGTACTGCCATAAGAAATTCCTTCGATGGGAAAAGTTGCTTTTTCCTTTTCAGTTTGTAAGCCCAAAATGTAGAGCAGAGGCAAATAATGGTCGGGAGTTGGAATAGAAAGTCGAGCCGCCTCTCCCAACTTTTCATATTGAATCAGAGCTTGATGGTTTCTATTTTCAATCAATTCTTTACTAATTTGGTCAAATTCAATCGCCCAATCATAAGTGCTGTTTTCGGGAAATTTCAAGCTGCGAAGGTTATGCACAATATTGCCACTTCCCACAATCAGAACGCCCTGTTTGCGCAAAAAAGCCAATTCTTTTGCTAAATCGTAATGATATTGTAAATCTTTTTTATAGTCTAAACTTATTTGAATAATAGGAATGTCCGCTTTCGGATACATCCAGCGCAAGACAGTCCAAGTGCCATGGTCGAAGCCCCAATGGTGGTCTTCTTCTATGTGTGCCTTCTGAACTTTTTGTATAATTTCTTGTGCTAATTCGGGATTTCCTGCCGCTGCATACTGAATTTGAAAGAGTCTATCGTCCATTCTACCAAAATCGTGAATGGTACGCGGGTTTTGCATTGCCATTACCTGTGTGCCTTTCGTGAGCCAATGCGCCGAGATGCAAACAATCGCTTTAGGTTTGGGTATTTGCGCCGCAATTTTTCGCCATGCCAAACTATATGGATTTTCATCGAGGGTGTAAAGCGGTGCGCCATGTCCGATAAAAAGGGTAGGCATCAGGCTTTGAGGGTCTGCAAGTGAGTCGAGCATGTTGGAGGCGTTTAAAGTGAAAGGTAGAGCCGAAAAAGCCACTATCTTTAAAGATTTTCTTAAAAATGTTCTACGATTCATGGTTTAAAAAAAGAGAGAGAGCTGCAAGATAGGTAGAAATGAAAAAAGAAGTAGTTTGCAGCCCCCTCTAATTTTCAAACGACGCTTATTTCAAGGGGCTTGACGCAAAATAAGCACTCACTTCTAAGTTTTGCGCAAAGTTTTGGTATTCGGGCGTGCCAAAGATAGGGTTTGCCGCCTTCTGAAAAGCTGTCGCATTTTCCCAAACAATGATAACCGCCTGTACGCCCTGCTGGAATTGGGGCATCGAGTTTTGGTCTAATTGATAAACTTGAAATTCACGCGCAAAAAGGTAGCCTTCATAGTTTTCGAGCGATTTGAAAAAGGTTTCACGTGCCGCACCAAAAGCCTCTGGCGTTTTGCCCCTACGAATGGCAAATTCTACAACAGTACCCTCTTTTTTGATACTTTCCATATCAAAGGGCTTTCCGTCTGCGGTTTGAAGTAGGACATACGCCAAAGGGTCGAAAGAAGCGAAATAGTTGCGTGCTTCGGCTTGGGGCAACAACTTAGCAGCGGTCTGCCCAAAGCCCTGCATCGAGTTCCAATGCGTCATGCCTATCAAGACTTCCTCTAAATTTATTTCACCCAAAGTGAAAAAAGGCTGCCATTTGCCCTCATTGAGCGTGTTGGGTTCTTTGCCCAAGACCTCGACAAAACTGGCGCGTGTGTTTAGGAAGTTTTCTTTTTGTCCTTCTTTTGCCTTATTGATGGCAAGTTCAAAAATTTCGCTCATACGAAAGTAAAATTAGAGTGGGTAAGAATTTAGCGGAAAATCGTTTTCTATCAAAACTTATCAAGGGCAAAGTTGGAAAGAAATGCACCCGCTTTCATACCTTTTTGAAAAAGGACTTACCAATTTGATAACTGCTCGCGCAAAGCCTGTGGCGATAGACCCGTCATCTGGCGCACAAAGCGCGAAAAATGAGGTGGCGCAGAAAAATTAAACTCATAAGAAATTTCTGTTATGTTTTTTGTTGTATAATTCAATTCTTTTTTTATCTCTAAAATAAGTTTTTCTTGGATAAGTTGCTGTGCCGTCTTAGCAAAATGTTTCTGACACAACAAATTAAGCTGCACGCGGCTAATCTGCAAAGCCTCCGCGTAGTCGGAAACGCCTTTTCGGGTTCGAATATTTTTTTCTAAAAGATTAAGAAAAGCAACTATGGTGAGATTTTCAGCCCCAAGTTCGGTATTTTGATAGCTACGTTTGTAGGTCTGATTCAGCCTTGTAAGCAAATAATAAACGATGGCTCGTAAGATGTGCTTGCTATCTGCCTGCAAATCTTCTATTTCTTCCTTTAATTCCTTCGCCATTTGATAGTAAATATGAAAAGGCTGGTCTTCTATTTTTAGATATGCTTTTTTTGAGATAGAAGTAAAAAATGAAAGTTTGTTTAAAAAATTTTTATCTTTAAAAAAATCATTTAAAAAATCACTTTCAAAAAAGATAGCCACACAAGCCTCCAAAGTAACTTCGGATAGGTCGTTTTGTTGGTTGGGTTTGATAAAAATAACTGTATTTTTTTCTATCTCTATTTTTTCTTGATTTAAAAAATAAGTTCCACTTCCTTTTTTTATAAAAAGAATTGTATAAAAATTTAGCACTAATTGAGGCTCATCTATTTTCAGCCCCAGTTCGTCGGTTGCGTCTATAAGCAACTCTTTTTTGTATTTGTAACGCTCAAAGGTTAGTTTTTTCATATCCTACACTATATTTTGATTTAGATACACTAAAAAACCCTAAGCCTTTTAAGTTGCTTAGGGCTTTTAGTGTTCATTTTTATACAAAAATTGCAATAAAAATCATTTATTGAATCACAACTTCTGCTGCGCCATGATAAGAGCGATAAAGTCCGTTGTACATAGCATCAGCCGAAATGGGACCCATCTTGAATTTGCCCTTCGTAACGGCACGCGCCTGATAGTAAAAATACTGGGTTTTGGCACGCGCGGTGGTGAAGATATTGATGCGGTCGTCGCGGAAGTCGATGTAGTCGGGCGAGGCACTTTCTTCTACCCATTTGAGGCTATAATTGTCGGTAAGGCGTGGGTTTTCAATTTCCAGACCCGCAGGCAGGATGTCGGTAATGACGACATTTTGCACCGCATCGAGCTTCTCTATGGCTTCTATCGCCACTTTTACAACAATAAGCTCATTTTGTTTGAGATTTTGTAGGGAAATCGCCTTTCCATTTCTATCAAAAAAGGTCTTCCTAACGCGCAAGAACTTGTCTTCCTGCACATAACGCCCTGTGGCAGAGATGCCCTCTTTTTCCCAAAAGTAGTAGAGCGAGCCTTCGCCTTCGGTCTTGATGGAGAGTTCTTTGCCCGCAATGTTTTGGTCTATTTTGAGGGTTTTGCCCTCAAAGTTGGCTAATACCTCACTGCCTACACTAATTGTAGCAGTAATGTTAGCGGCGTTAGCCTTTCGTGCCAATTTGCCCAACGCTAAGAAAGCAAATGCCTGCTCTTGGGTATTGAGGAAAGGGGTGCTGCGAAGCTGCTCGGAAAGGACACGCGCCAAAGTGGGGACTTGGCTGTTTTGTGGGTCTTGCTCGATGAGCATGTTCAAGACAATGGCTTGGTCGCGGATATGTGAGTAGAAATTGCCATCGAGGGCATTATCAGCCCTATCACCATTGGCATTGAAGTCGGCAGGAAGCAGTTTGCGATAGCTGGCATTATCACCCAATAGTTTATAGGTAAGTGCCAAAAGATACTTCGAATCAGTGGCTAATTGGGTAGGATTTGCCTTGTAGAAGTTCATCGTCGCATAGTCCTGTTTGCCTGCCTGCGCCAAAATGTAGAGCGAATAGAAGGTAGCCTTGTCGGGGATACTGCGTCGGAAGCGTTCTCCTTTTGCATTGAAATAGTAATAAACTTGGGAAGGCTTAGACTTTACTTGGCTCGTGAGGTATTCATAAGCCTTGTCAAAGAACTCCTTTTCGACCTGAAAACCTGCCTTTTGCGCCTCCATCATAAAATGTGTCGCATAGACCGTTCCCCACCAACTCTCCTCTGTACCACCTTGCCAATAGCTAAGACCGCCACTATAAAGTTGCATGGACTGCAATTTGGCAATGGCAATCTTGATGTTTTCATTGGGGTTGAGATTGTAGCTAAGTGCCTGCCCTAAGTTTTGGCTCAAATCCTGCACATATAGCTGTGGGAAAACAGAAGAAGTCGTTTGCTCGACACAACCGTAAGGATATTGTACCAAATAATCAAAGTTTTTAGCAAACTGAATCATAGGCGATTTGCTCACTACTAATTTTGCCTTTGCCGAAGCCGCCATGTAGTCGTGTTTGAGCGATACAGTTTGGCTTGTGCCTGCTTTTAGCTCGCCGCCTCCTGCCTCTTTGAGCAAAGAAGTAGAAGGACGGATACTAATTTGGGTCTGCTCGGAAAAGGTTTCGCCTAAGGCTTTTACCTCTGCTTTGATGTCGGTATTGGCAATGATTGCGCCTGCCTTCAAACGCACAAAAACGCGCTTTTCAGCATTGGCATTGATAGAAACGGTCTGTTTTGCACCTTCTATCACACTCAAACCTGTCCCTGCTTCGATGCTAACTTCGGCTTCGGCATTTTTATCAGTGGTATTGGTAATGGTAAGAGGCATTACTACTTCGTCGTTGGGGCTTAGAAAACGCGGCAGTCCTGTGGAAAGAACAATCGGGTCGGCAACTTTCATATTGGTAAAATTAGACCCAAATTGGCTGCCCTTTACCGCCACTGCCATGATGCGCAAGTCGCCTGAAAACTGCGGAATTTCCAAGTCATAAGCCACTTCGCCCTGTGCATTGGTTTTGAGCGTACCACTCCAAAACGCCACAGGCTTGACGCGCTTATTCGCCATCGGATTCGTTCTGCCGTTCAAATCGTAGCCGTCTGCGCCAAAACTGGGCATCTGTGCCGTAAATTCGGGGAAAATGCGCTTGTACATATCATAACTATAAACGGCTAAACTGCGCTTTTGGAAAAAGAACTGATAGGGGTCGGGATTTTGATAGCCCTTAATTTGTAAAATACCCTCATCTACGGCAGCAATCGTAACCTCGACATCGGAAAGTGGCGTTTCGGTCTTGACGCGAATGGTCTGTTTGGTCTTCGAGCGCACCTTGGCAGGGGCAGAAACGGTGAGCGGTAGGTGGTGCTTGGGTTTGTCTTCCACTTTAAAAGTGAGATAGCCATGCGCTACCATCAACGGCACAGAATTATCGACAAGCGGACGAATGAGCGTCGCCGAAATAAATAGGTTGGGCAGATGCGCCGCTTCTATGGGCAAATCTAAGGCGGCAGACCTATCTTTGACATCGAGATAACGGTATTGCAAGACCTTATCCTGCTCATAAGTAACCAACATCTTACCCGAAAAAGGCGTTTTGAAAAGCACCTTTGCCGTTTCGCCTACGTTGTACTGTGGCTTATCGAGGGTAATATCGATATGCCCTTCTTTATCCACTTCAAAAGAACTTGCCGAAGTTGCCCCCCACGCATAGGCGTAGAAATGGTCAGCTACATAACTTTCTGACCCCTGCAAATAAAGGCGCACTTCATACTCACCCGACACAGCAGGCACAAAGGCAACGGAAGAGCCAGAGGTCGCAATTCTTACCGTTTGTTCGCGCTCGATGATTTCGCGTCGGCGTGAAACATAGCGGTATTCGTTGTAATAATTTTTTTCCAAAACTGTCTGCCATTCATAGCGGACAATCTTGACCAGCGCGTCGCTATTTTTGGGCTTGCCCTTTGTATCGAGTGCTATCAGCGGAAAGCGCAGTTCTTTATTTGTGCCTACCCAATACACATCTAAGGGTTTGATGCCCAAAAAGGTATTTTGTGTGAAAATATCCACGTTTTTAGCACTTCGAACAGGTCTGCCATTTTCATCAAAAACCGTAACCAAGACGCGCCCCCTTAGCAAGCCAATATTTTGATACTCACTTGCAATTTGGAAAGATTCGCGTAGCTTGCCTTCCGAATCGGTGCTGCCTTCTACAATTTTTTCATCAAAATAAGTAAAACTTGTATTATTGAGCGTGAAAATATAGCCTTCAGTTTCTTTCTGATTTTTAGGCGGGGCAAAAGATTCTTTGGAAAGGAAAAGGGCGGCTTCATATTTTCTATCCACTGCTGGCGGGCCGAAAAGGTTGAGAGCCAATCCATTGACTTCTATTTTTTCGCCTGCCTGAATTTGCTCTGCACCTACCTGTGTTTCTACCTTAATTCTATTAGGAACAAACTCCTCGATGCTCAATTCCTGCGATTCGAGATGTACGTCGTTGGAAGTATAAACCGAAAGGGTGTAACTACCCGTAACGGCATTATCAGGCAGCGTAAGGGAAAATTCGGCAGTACCTTCGTCGTTCAAGACGGCTTTTTGGGTAGTAAAGGTCTTGCCATTAGGCAGGGTAAGTTTCCACTTGATAGGCAATTTGCCTACACTTTTCCAATCGGGGCTGCGGACAATCGCCTTGTGCGAAATTTTTTCACCAGGGCGATACAAATTGCGCTCGCCATAGAGGAAGGTTTGATAATTGCCTACAGCAATGCCTCCTAATTCATAGCGCGAAGTAGAAACGGGATTTTGTGAAAAGTGCATATAGCTAAATTCGCCGTCTTTTTCCGCCGTAAGCATATAGGTTTTATAGCCTTGCGCATTTTTGTCTAAATTTTTGAAAACTGCTACCCCTTCGGTATTCGTTTGTGCCGTCAGGATTTTCTGATTGCTGCTGCTAATAAGCGAAACACTTGCACCTGCAATGGGCTGCGCCGTTAGAATGGAATTGACAAAGACGGTAATATCGTCTGATTGCGCCCTTTTGACGATAAAGCCCATGTCGGAATACGCCACAATCTTGGTATCGGCAATCCAACGCTTGTTTGTAGATTGCACCTTGACCAAATAAACGCCCTTAAATTTTCGGTCGTCTTTGGGTACAATGTCCTTCATATTGAGAGCATAGAGCATGCCAAAACGCTTAAAACTTTTCAGGGGCAGGGTTTCGGTATAAATGACATCGCCATAGTTGTCGTAATTGGAATTGCCGTAATAGTAATCGTCGTAACCATTGCTGCTGCCATAGTCGCCTAAGCCTACCGATTCGCGTAGGAAGTGCTGCAAATTGTTTTCATAGATTTTATAAACGGTCATCTCTACCTCGTCAGAACCATACACGCGAAAGGCGATATTTTTTTCGCCCTTGCTGGTCAGATAGGCGGCTTTCTTGTCTGCAAATTGGATAGATGGCTCTACCTCGCCTAAGGTAATGTACTGCTCGAAGTCGGAAGAAAGGGTTTTGCCAAAAACGCCTGTCAAGCCTCTTTCTATGGTCATTTTGTAATTTGTACCTTCTAAAAAGTCGCCTTTGACAAGGAAACCATCATCTAAACGCTCGATGTGAAAGACTAAATTTGGCTCTATCGTAATCAAGTCTTTGATTTGCGCCTCTTTCATATTGACGGCTTGGTTGGTAAAGACGCGCACTGCCATGCCGTCGTTGCCCTGCTGATGCTGCACCTGCAAGATATTGAAGCGGTCGCGGGCGGGAATTTCGCTATCTATGCGCAAGGGTTTCGCCTTTCCTGTGCCTGCGGGTGTGGTTAGCCCTTCAGCGATTTGCAACGCCAAAAGTCGCTTTTCCTCTTCGGGCAAATCTTTTTTAATTTCGATGCGAATGATAGAAGAAAGGCTTTGAGAAAGCACCTGATAGGGCAGTTCAGATTCGCCTAACTTGATTTTTGCCAAACGGCTTAAATCTTCGGGATTGACTTCGTAATTGAAGCGCAAATTCATTTGCAGTTGTGGTGTGCCGCTTTTGCTAAGTCCCCAAAAAGTTTCTGCCCCTTGAATACTTAAATAAGGCGTATGAAATTTGTAGCTTTCTTTTTCTAATTTCAAATCCTTATTGTATTGGTTCAATAAATCGGCGTTGAGAATTGCCTCATAGTCGGTGGCGGGTGCAAAGCCTGCATCAGGGGAAAAAATAAGCGTGCGTGCATCTGTCCATTTAAACTGCCCCGTAACTTTGGGCGAAATAAGCAAGTAAGGTTCTTGCGTCCATTCGCCTATTTTGGTGGCAGGTGCAAGGTCTTGCTCGAAGGTAAATTCTAAATTCTGACGTGGCACAATTTCCTCCTCAAAGTTGCGCTTGACCTTAGAAAGGCTGCTCTTTTGTGTGCTACACGCATACAAGACCAGCAAGCTAAGTAGCAAAGCAAGGCTTGAAAAGGTAAAAATACTCGGCTTAGGTCGGAAAAAGTGGCTTTTTCCTGTTAGGTGATTCATATCTTGATTGTTTAGGGTAAAAATTGGGTGTAATAAAAAAACCTGAAAAAACAGTATTGATATTAAAAAATAAAAGACCTACTTGTTCTATTATTTTTTCTATTGAAAATTAGGCGACATCTCGGATAAGTTTTCAGACGCATTTTCCGAAGCCTCCCCTTCTGCCCCAACGCCCACGCGCTTTCTGACGATATAAGGTTCTTCAAAAAAAAGCGTCGTATCTCTGCCTGTGGGCAAAGCCACTACGACTTTACCTTTGAGCATTTTGGTAGCCAATCCGTTGGCATCATACTCATCGGGTTCGGCTTTTGCCTTAAATTTGATTTTATAAATGCCATTTTCTTCTAAAAGTGTGCCTTCTTCCAGCTCTACTTTTAGCGGCTGCGAAGAAGAAGCCGCCACAACGAAGATGTCCGCTTCATAGCGTTCGCCTTCGGTAAGCAAGAGTTTTTGCGCGACAATAAGCGGCATAACCCTATCAAATTGAAAATCTATGAAATTTATTTTTTTACTAATAAAAGTAATCGCCTCTTTTTCTCGTGCTGTAATGTCCGCGCTGATTTTGGTCAGATGATACAAAAAGATAGGCAGGCTACTTTCAAAATACAAATCATAGAAAGCCTCAAAAGTCATCTCTTCGCCTTGTGGAGAAAGGGTCAGGGGAGTGATATAGTCTGTGCCTGCAATGGTCGTAATTTTTTGTGTGTACTGCCCAAGTGCCTGATAAAATTCCAACACTTTCTCTTTTTTTTCCCATTTGGGCTGACTCAAAATCCCTTTGTAGATGCCTGTTTCTGCCTCTGCGCCGCCTGTTTGCTCGATGGCTTCTGCCTTCAATTCGCCTACTTTTTGAAGCAAGTCGTTGGTCAGAATTTGAATTTGCTTTGCATTTTGCAACCATTGAATAGCGGCACTATTGCTCCCCTTTTGTTCTATTTGCTGTTGTACCTCCCCTAAAAATTCTTGGGTGCGCTCTCGCCTTACGTCCAAAAGTTGGGTTGCCTCTCGCTCGGCACTCACCAGCACCAACATGTCTTGTTTGGTAAGCGGACGGGCAAGGCTATTTTTTTGAACCAAATATACGATTATGAGCAGCAATAATATCAATAAAGGAAGCCAAATTTGTATTTTTCGCATACAAGGGTAGAAAAAAGTTCGGAAAAAGGCGTTGGGTTAGGCTTCAAAGCTACGTATTTTTCCAGAAAATAACAAAGAAAAAAGGTGCATATCCGAAAAATAAAAGGACAAATCTTATTTTCCGTCTGAGTCTGCGAAAAAATGCCTAACTTTACTATCCAGACTTGAAACGCCCTTTGCTCGCATTTTATTTTGCCTATGTCCAAATCGCCTTCTAATCGCCCTTCTCATTTTACTGCGAACCCTTTGCAGCGTCCGCTTGAATATCAATCCGACCCTACCCATTTGCAGCGTTCTGCGCCTACGCTGCACAGCGAAAGCGATTTGAAAAAGGAAGAGATGTTGGTCAATTTAGGTCCCCAGCACCCTTCTACGCATGGCGTTTTGCGCTTAGAAGTCATTACTGACGGCGAAACGGTTGTGAAAGTTGTTCCTCATATTGGATATTTGCACCGTTGTTTTGAAAAACATGCCGAATCGCTAAACTATGCCCAAATCATTCCTTACGTCGATAGAATGGATTATTTGGCAGCCATGAACAACGAACATATCTACGCTTTGGCGGTAGAAAAGATGTTGGGTTTGTCGGAAAAAATCGCGCCAAGGGTAGAATGGATACGTATTTTAGTTGCCGAACTCAATAGAATCGCCTCTCATTTTTTGGCGATAGGCACTTATGCGATGGACATCGGAGCAGTAACGCCTTTTCTTTGGCTTATGCGCGATAGAGAGCATATTTTACGCTTCTTCGAATGGGTTTCGGGTGTGCGTTTGCTATACAATTACATTTGGGTTGGCGGCTTGTACTACGATTTACCTGTGGGTTTTGAAGAAAAATGTCTTGAATTTGTGCAATATCTCAAACCTAAATTAGTAGAACTTTCTCAAATTTTATTAGAAAACAAAATCTTTGTAGAAAGGACAGCCCTTGTAGGCGTGCTGCCGCTGCAAACGGCTCTTAATTGTGGAGCTACGGGGGTAATGCTACGCGCTTCGGGCTTGCGCTATGATTTGCGAAAAGCCAAACCTTACTCTTTTTATAGCCAAATAGATTTTGATGTTCCCATAGGCGAAGGCATCAAGGGAAAAACGGGCGACTGTTGGGATAGAACTTATGTGAGGGCTTTGGAATGTCAGGAGTCTTTGAAAATTATTGCACAATGTTTGGAAATTCTAACCCAAAAAGAAAAAAGAACGCGCGATTTCGACCCACAAGCCGCCGTACCGCGCCGCATCAAACCCACAATGGGCGACTTTTATTTTAGCGGCGAAACGCCACGTGGCGAGTTGGGCTTTTTTATTCGAAGCGACGGCAAAAGCGACCGCCCTCTGCGTATGAAAGTTCGTGCGCCCTCTTTCTCAAACCTTTCTGCCCTGCCCCTACTTGCCGAAGGTGTCCTTTTGGCTGACCTAATTGCCATTATCGGCTCGGTTGATATTGTCTTGGGTGAAGTAGATAGGTAATAAAGTTAAGCGATAGCAAATGACGTTGCCTGCTATGAAAAATTTTGTATTTTCAAAAAACGTAGCGCGAGGCTTCAGTTTCCCCTATCAGTGCGGCAAATCTTGGATTTGCGGAATTGATTAGGCGTAGTTGGAGAACTACGCCTAACTTTTACTTTCTTATTTGGTTATTGGAATACTGCGCACAAGGGGGGCTTACAAATTTTAATCACAAAAAAGCAAAAAAAACTTGCGCCTTTTTGGAAAAAGGTGTAATTTGCAACTGTTAAAACATATAAAGACTTGGGCTTCGAAAGTTGCCTGCGTTGGTCGTATTATAGAAGGGTGGAAAGCCCTTTGGACACGATGATGAACACGAAAAAACTTTGAAAATGCGCAAAAACTTGCGTATAGCTACATGTTGGCTGAAATTGTAAGAAACGAAACTTTAAAAAATACGATATGCGAGCAATTCAGATAAAAATAAGCGAAACCGACTTCCAAAAGTACAACTTTGGAAATGAGGAAATCAAATTTACCGATTTGGTAGAGATGATAAGTAGGGAGTATGCCCGAAAAGCACTTTTGGAATGTAACGAAATAGCCAAACAGGTTGGGCTTTCCAAAATGACAATGGACGAAATCAACGCCGAAATAAAAGCTGTAAGAGATGCAAAAACTCATTCTTGATACCAATATTATTGTTTCGGCACTTATTTCAAGTTCTATTCCGAGCAATATTTTGTATGAATTGGTGCTAACCAAGAAAGTGGAAACTTGTCTTTCAGAAGAGATATTTTCCGAGTATGTGGAAGTATTGAATCGAGATAAATTTGCAAAATTCGCTAACTTTAAGACGAAAGCGGAAGTAGTTTTGAGCAAATTACGTGAAATCTCAACTTTCTACCGAACAGACAGAAAGGTAGAAATTTTGACGGATACAAGTGACAACAAGTTTTTAGAATTGGCAGCAGTAAGTTTTGCGGACTTCTTGACAACAGGTAACACGCTTGACTTCACGATAACGGAGTTTGAGTACACAAAAATTTTGACCCCAAGAGAATACTGGGATAATTACGCACCGAAAGAATAACAAATTCAGCCAACATTATGTTTGCGAACTGAAAGTCGGCGAAGCCAAAAGGCGGGCTAATGTGCTAAATTTCGGCTTTTGTACTTTCTATAAACTTTGTGCGTAGGGCAAGGGAAGTGCTATTTAATCCCGCCCTTCGCAAACATTTTTCTGTTGTAGCCCCCGTTGGGCGTACTTTCCGACTATGCCCTATCAGTATGGCAAATCTTTGATTTGCGTTATAAGATACTACAAAAATAGCAAAAAAGAAATACAAGATACGATTTTGTAGCTTTGATAGTAGAAGTAACATTTGGGTCTGAAAACCATTTTTTGTTTTAATCTCACTGCGGACAAGGCAATGTCTTGTCCCTACATTAGACAAGATTAGACAAAAAAATACCTAACAAAATTTTACTCTTGTTAGGTATTCTATAAAAATGCTACACTACTTTTTCCAAAGCAGCCTTCAATTTAGGCACTACCTCGAAAGCATCACCTATGATGCCATAGTCGGCAGACTTAAAGAAGGGAGCTTCAGGGTCTTTGTTGATAACGACAATCGTTTTAGACGAACTCACGCCTGCTAAGTGCTGAATTGCACCCGAAATGCCTACAGCAATGTAGAGGGTAGGGCTTACCTTGATGCCCGTCTGCCCTACGTGTTCGTGATGCGGTCGCCAGTCTAAGTCGGAAACAGGTTTAGAGCAAGCGGTAGCCGCTCCCAAAGTTTTGGCTAAATCTTCAATCATGCCCCAATTTTCGGGACCTTTCAAGCCACGTCCAGCCGATACTACGCGGTCTGCTTCGGGAAGTAAGATATCGCCTTCTTGTTTTTTGACTTCTAAGACTTTGATTGCAAAATCGTTGGCACCAAAATCTACGCTAAAAGGCTCTATGGCAGCACTGCCGCCATTGTGATTCGCAGGTAGGATATTTTTGGCAATGGTGAGGATTTTTCTTTCGCCATTCAAGACCACTTTTGCAAAGGCTTTGCCTGTATAAACGCCCCTTTGTACGGAAAAACCGCCCTCTTGGGTAGGCAGAGCCGTAACGTTAGAAGCCACTGTCGCATTCCATTTGATACCTACGCGCGGTGCTGCGGCATCTACAAGGGAAGAGCGCGACATGACGATACAAGAAACGCCTTCTTTTTCGGCTGCCTGTGCAATAGCGGTAGCGATGGCTGCCACAGGGCGGCTTTCCAAGCGCGGTTCGCTCACCTGCAAGACTTTATTAGCACCATAACCGCCCAAATCGGCTAAGTTGTCGGCTTTATCCGTAGCCAAAGCAACCACAGAGCCGCCTATCATATTGGCTACCTGTGCGGCATAGGCAACAGCTTCAAGTGAAGATTTTTTGATAAGCCCGCCGTCGGCTTCTACATATACAAGAACTGACATATTTTGATTTCGATGTTTTGGTGGAGAAATAAATACCGCTCCCTAAAAAGAGTAAAAAAGACAAATTAGACCCAACCACAAAGCAGAAAGATTTGGTTTAGATGACCTTCGCCTCTTCCTTCAAAAGTTTTACTAACTGGTCTAAGTCGTCGGCATCTATCATTTTGCAGTTGCTACGTGCAGGGGGCAATTCATAGCTAACCGTTTCTACTGCGGCTTGGTCTGCCGTAGGCTCTACCACTTTAAGCGGTTTGGTGCGTGCCGTCATGATGCCGCGCATGTTGGGAATCTTCCACTCTGCGATTGGCTCTTGGCAGCCTGCCACCAAAGGCAAATTGCACTCTACATACTCTTTTCCGCCCTCGATTTCGCGCCCCATCTTGGCTACACTGCCCTCGATTTCGAGCGTCATGCAGGGTACGATACAAGGTAAGCCCAATAGTTCGGCGACCATGCCATGCACCTGTCCGCCATTGTAGTCGCTTGCTTCTCTGCCCATTAGGATAAGGTCGTAGCCTACCTCTTTGGCGTGTGTCGCAATTTGTTTGGCTACAAAGAGTGAATCCTTGGGGTGTGCATTGACGCGCACTGCGTCGTCTGCGCCAATCGCTAAGGCTTTACGGATAGTAGGCTCGGTGTCGGCTTCGCCTACATTTAGCACCGTAACACTACCGCCTAACTTTTCTTTCAATTCTACGGCGCGTGCCAAGGCATAGTCGTCGTAAGGACCAATCACAAATTGTACGCCTGCTTTATCTAATTCTGAACCATTGAACTTGATTTTTGCAGTGGTATCAGGTACATGACAGATACAAACCAATATTTTCATATTTAAAATGCGATTTGAAGGTGGTAAAAAGAAACGCCTTTGCGCTTTGATAAGCCAAAAGTAGCTTCTTTTATCGTACAAAAGATACGGTGAACAAATATTTTTGACGCTGCTAAGATACGCTACTTTGGCATAGCTTCCAATTTTTTTTGAAAAATATGCTGCTTGCATAACATTTCATTTGCTTTTTTGTTCGCTACCCCCACTTAAATAAAACCAAGAGTTGAAAAAGTTGTTTTTAGAAAAAAAACAAAAGTCAGAAAATGACCGCAAATACATCAAAACAAACGAAAAACAGAGAAGAACTAAGAGAGGGCTAAGAGAGGGCTAAGAGAGGGCTAAAAAATACTGACGTTGCAGAGAATAGTTTAAAAAAACAGATTTTATCACAAGTTTGCTTAAAACAAAAGGAGGCTTTCAGAGCAAAAAACAAGGTTGAGCCACATCTTAGGCTGCTACCGATTCGGGGTAGTGATGTTAATTTCTAAAAATTAGATTCAACTGTAGGGACAAGGCACTGCCTTGTCCGCAGCAAGATTGAAATAAAAAAGGGTTTTCAAACCCAAAAATAAGGTTCAGCCCAAACTTTATTTCGTTTCTAATTTTACAAAACAAGAATTTTCGCAGAACTTAACATTACTGCGATTTGGGGTAGGATTGTAAAGAAAAAAAATTCTACGTCTTCCAAGCCGCCCTTTCTCTCTTTTTTGCCCGATTTTTGCGCATACTATTCAAAAAGGCGCAAACAAAGGTGGCGCGAGGATTTTGTTAATTTTGTGCAATATTTAAAAGAAAAAGGCTTCTACAATTTGCGCATTGAGAATTTTTAACTAATTTTGCCGAAGGCATAAAATTTTTTAGCCACTTTGCTGTTTAGATAACATAACCCCTTGCCAAAACCTTTGCCTCTCACCTTCATCGTCAAATCCTTATCATTTATGAAAAAAATAGCTTTTTTGCTTTTTTCCCTTTTCCTTCTCTTTGCCTTCATGATAGGTTCAGACCAGCAAACTGCAAAGGCACAGGTAGGGAAAAAGTATTACTACAAGAAAAATACACCCCTGCGCGGTCCGCACGGACACAAGTGGGTATGGTCTAAAAGACGCGAATATGTAAGTGTAGGCTTGAATATCAATGCCATGAACTATTTTGGCGACATCACGCCGCGTCCGGGCTTTTGGAGTACAGACCTGCGCTTTACACGCCCCAACATTGCCGTTTTTGTGCAGAAAAAGTGGCGACCTCAATTTTCTACGCGCCTTGCCTTCCATTGGGGCAGACTCCTTTCGGCAGATACAGTAACGGCAGACCCTACAAATTCGCACGACGTATATCGCTATATCCGCAATGCGCATTTCAGAAATGATATATTTGAACTTTCGGCTACTATGCAGCTCGATTTGATGAGTGCAGAACGCCTCAACAAAGAATTTTACCGTCGTCCGAAAGAATTTATCCCCTATTTAGTAGGTGGGGTGAGCGTTTTCTACCACAACCCCAAAGCGAAAGCACCCGCAACAGGCATAGGCGACGACCCTGTGGATTGGGAGCCGGGCGAATGGACTGCGCTACGCAACTTAGGCACAGAGGGACAAGGCAGAGGCACTTATTACACCTACAATGGCGTAGATGTGGCAGAAAGAAACCTACCTTCTAAAAACTACTCGGCTATTCAAGTGGCTTTTCCTTTGGGTATCGGCGTTCGCAAAAAAATCTCTAACCGCATCGACATTGCCTTTGAAGTATCTTATCGCTTCCTACTCACCGACTATTTAGATGATGTGAGCAAAAAGTACGTAGATATGAGCGTCTTTGGCGACGACAACTTGGCACGCGCCTTTCACGACCGCTCTTTGGAAGACAACCGCCTTTTGCACCTACAACAAAAATATCAGCAGGGCGAACTTGCCTATTTGCCTAACCTTTACACCTACCGTGGCGAACGCGACGGCAGAGAGTATCAGACCTTCGACGGTTTTGGTAGCGACCCTTACCCTCAATATTGGAGCATCAGAGGCAATAGCCGCGACAACGACGTGTATATCCTAACAGGTTTCCACTTTATTTACATCATTCCGCCACATGGCGTAAGGTGTCCTGTTCGTTTCAGATAGGAAATTTAGAAATTTTCTACACGAAAACTTGCGATACAAAATTTTACATTTCCTTTCTATTGCAGCCTTTGTTTTAAAAAACTATTTCAAGACTTTGTCGGAATGACCTATTTTTCTATTCCGACAAAGTTTTTTTATAGCCCTAAAAATCTTCGAAAGGGACATTTTTGAAGTAGGTGCTTTCAGAATAATCACTAAAAACATATCAAATTTCGCTTTTTTATACCTAACTTAATATTACCTCTTTTGAAAAAACTATACACTTTCTTTTAAGTAATCTTTAATTTTATTCGCATTTTACATGATGTCCTTCTCTGTTTTGGCTGCCCTTGTTGGCTTTTTAAGAAATAACACCACTTGGCTTAAAAAAAATACTTACCGCCTTTCTGTCCTATTCCTTTTGGGCTTTCTGCTGCCTACCTCGCTTTCGGCACAATGGGAAGTAGGCGCAACGCTTGGCACGCTGCATTACACAGGCGATTTAGCCCCCCAAATACGTCCCCTCGACGCTCGTCCTGCCCTTTCGGGCTGGGTAAAATATAATTTTTCGCCTACTTTTGGCTTGCAAGCAAGCCTTTTGGGAGGCAAACTTCACGCCGACGAGCGCGAATCAGACGATAATTTTCAAGCCATACGCGGTAGCGCCTTTGATGCAGATGTGATAGAAATTGCCATTCGTATGGAATACAATTTCCGCAATTTTAGAGCCTTATCGGAAACCAAACGCCTTTCGCCCTACCTCTTTTTGGGCGCAGGCGCAAGCCGTTGGCAAACCAAGACCAATTACAGCAACAACGCCCAAATTACACAGGGGCTTGTCCTGCCCTACGGTTTGGGGATTCGATACGCCCTGCCTTATGGCTGGAACATTGGCGCAGAATTTGGCGCACGTTTTACCTTTACCGACCAAATCGACGGCTTTGCCTCTGATGCCAACTTACCAAAGTTTCAGTTTTTTAACCCTGAAAACAACGACATTTACTACTTTTTTGGCATCTCCTTAGCCTACTCCTTTGATAGGGTACTTTGTCCGCAGCGTTTCAAGAAAGGCTATTGAAGTCAAACTTTTTAATAAGTTTCGAGTTCTATGATTTGAAAACGCAAAAAATTCGAACCTTATTCCCTACTTTCTGATGGCAGTTTCTCTTCAAATCTTGGTTATTATCCTGACCGCAGTCGCGATGGAAGGAATCGCTTGGGCTACTCACAAATACTTAATGCACGGGGTTTTGTGGTTTATTCACAAAAGTCATCACACGCCGCGCAAACATTGGTGGGAAGTCAATGATATTTTTGCCGTCTTTTTTACCCTACAATCGGTAGCCTTTATTGTAGTAGGGTGGCAGGTGCAAGAATGGGCGTGGCTCTTTCCCATTGGCGCAGGTATCGCGCTTTATGGCATCTTCTACGCCATTTTTCACGACGTTTTGGCACACAATCGCGTGCCTTTCCTGCGCTTTAAAATCTCAAATTCCTACCTAAAACGCATCATTCGAGCGCATGGCGTGCATCATCGCTATCATAGCAAAGAAGGCGGCGAAGCCTTTGGCTTTCTCTACGCACCTGCCAAATATGAGGCGAATAACAAGGACGCAAATCGTCAGGATTTGAAAAATACAACAACCGAACCCCTTACCTCTTAACTTGGAAATCATACATGCTCGAAAAAACGGCTGGTATCGTGTTGGGCTATACCCCTTACGGTGAAAGTTCTATTATTTGCAAAATTTTTACAGAAAAATTCGGAAATAAAAGCTATCTAATTAAGGGGGTGAAACAAAAAAGTAAGGCGGCACAAAAAAAATTAGCCCTCTATCAGCCGCTTTATATCTTAGATTTGGTCGTCTATAACCGCCCCAATAAAGGACTAAACTATATTTCTGATGCCCAAATTTTGTATGCCTACGCCGAACTGCCTTTCGAGATTCGCAAAACTACCATCTCACTTTTCCTAACAGAGGTACTGCGAAAATGCTTGCAAGAAGAAGAAAGACAACCCGACTTATACCATTTTTTAGTACAAAGTTTTACAACCTTAGACCAACTGCCTACACAATACGAAAATTTCCACTTACAATTTTTGCTCAAACTCATTACTTTTTTAGGATTTGGCATAGAAAAAGTGCAAGATTTATTAGAGATGGCACCCAACCATTTTCCCTTAGATGAAGAAGGCTTGCTTTATATGGAACTCCTTTGGCGTTCGCCCTATCAGGAGGCAATTCCTCCCATTAGCCTGCGACAAAGGCGTATTTTATTGGATAGCATTTTGCGCTTCTACAAAAGCCAAATAGAAGAAATGCACTTTTTGCGCTCGCTGCCTGTACTCAAAAGCGTTTTTGAGTAAGCCTGCCGACTGCTGTTGTAACGACAAAAGTTCAAAATGCACCCTGCTACAAAGGAAGATAATGTTAATTTCTGGGCGTTGTTGCAACGATAAAAGTCTTAAATGCACCCCACCCCAAACCCCAGTAATGTTAAGTTCTGTAAAAAGCCTTATTTTGTCAAAGTTTTGTCAAATTAGAAATGAAATAAAATTTGGGCTGAACCCAATTTTTGGGTTTGAAAAACCTTTTTTATTTCAATCTCACTTCGGACAAGGCAGTGCCTTGTCCCTACATTTGAATCTATTTTTTAGAATTTTACATCATCGTATCCTATCATCAAGTTTATGACTTTTTTACGAAAAGATAACTCACTATTACAAAAATAAGCAATACAAAATTAGGTAAAATATAATCTACGAATTGTATAGAAGTATAAATTTCTCTTTGTAAAAAATGAAAGTATAAAATAATGCTACAAGCAACGCCTATTAACACCAACATGCGCCCCCAAGGATAGGGAATTGGAAAATAACGCTGCCCCAAAAAATACGCCGTTAGCAGCATCAGGGCATAACTCCCCAAAGTAGCCCAAGCACTGCCCATATAGCCCAAATGAGGAATAAGGGCGTAATTGACTCCAATTGAAACCAGTGCGCCGATTAGTGTTGTGTAGATGCCCAAATAAGTACGGTCTGAAACTTTAAAAGCTACTGAAATATTGTAATAAAGTCCTAAAAAGGTATTGGATAATAACAAAATTGGCACAATTTCCAGTCCTTCTCTATAATCAGGGCGCGAAATAAGCCACTGCGCGAGCCAACCAATATTAAGGCTCACCGCTACAAACATTGCCAAACAAGCCCATAAAAAGTAAGTGGAAATAGTGGCAAAGGTCTGTGGCGAATCCTTGTCGGCGGCTTTGGCAAAAAAGAAAGGTTCGGCAGCATATTTAAAAGCCTGCACCGCCAAATTGATAAAAATGGAAAACTTGTAGCAAGCCGAATAAATCCCAACGGCATCAAGGCTGCTGCGCCCTTGATAAAAATTAGGCGGCAGCCACCACTCCAAAAATGTCCTATCCGCCACGCTCATCACGCTATATGCCAAGCCTATCAATAGGATAGGGTAGCCATAAAGCCACATTTTTTTCCATAAATTGGGCAGCCAAACCCAACGAAAACGCCGCCATTCGGCATAGAGCAAGGGCAGAAAGCAAAAATTAGCAATTAGATTGGCTAAAAAAACATAACCAAGTCCTAAATTGGGGTCATAAAGCCAATCGGCTAAGGGTTTCAGCCCTTCAAAGGCAGTTCCTTCGGCAGCATTTTTTAGAAAATAAAGGAAAAAATAATTAAAAAAAACGTTTAGTACGATATTGAAAGACTTAATAAAAGCAAACTTTTTCGCCTTATTTTCCAAGCGCAAACGCGCAAAGGGAATCGCCACCACTGCATCGATGGCTAAAATCAGGGCGAACCAATAGAGGTAATTTTGGGCAGAGGGATAGCCTAAAAAAGTCGCAATTTCAGGGGCAAAAAAGAAAAGAAGGCTCGAAAAAATCAGGCTACTAAGCAAAAGCGAAGTTAGGGCAAGATTGAAGACCTGTTCGGGCGAGGCTGTTTTTCCTGCTGTATCGTTTGTGTTGTTTTGTTTGGCAAGCGTAGCAAAACGAAAAAACGCCGTTTCGAAGCCGTAGGTATAAACGACGTTTAAGAGGACTGCATAGGCATAAAAAACCGAAACGATACCATATTCTTCGGGTTTGAAGATGCCTGTGTGGAAAGGCACTAAGACGTAGTTTAGGAAACGCCCCAAAAGGCTGCTCACGCCATAAATAGCGGTGTCAGAAGCTAATTTTTTGAGAAAGCTCATAAAAAAGAGATAAAGAAAAGAGGCACTGTGCCGATAAAGGCAGCAAGTTAGTCAAAATCTTGAATCCCTTTGAGCAAAATATTGCTAAATTCATAAACCGAAACGCGCTCTCCGATAAGGGCGCGATAGCCTTGATTTTGGTCGTAAGTTTCGAGGCGTAGGATTTGGTCTTGTGCCTCATTGAAATATTCCCATGCCATGAGCTTGGTTACGGGGTTCGGCAGGCTCATATCGAAGCAAAAGCCCTTACGCTGCGGCTCTCTATAAAAATTCTGCTCTTTATAGGCTAATACATTGCGCGGTTTTTGTTTGGTTAGGATTTCCTCTTCTAATTCTTCATCTAAAAGGTGAATGTTTATTTTTTGTGCCACAAAGACCTCCAAATGTCCGCCTTCTTTTTTAAGGTAAAGAGTCAGACTTTGGGCTTCCATTTCAGAAACCAACTTAAATTCGCGCAGACTTTCGCCATCTTCCCAATCGTATTGCCACTCTTGGGCTACCCGCCAAGTTTTGAAGTCGTAGTCTAAGAGGCTATCCATTTGCAGGTGTTCGAGCGAAGGATTGAGCGCGTCTTTGAGGGCAGGCTTCAAAGGGCGCGGACGCAGGGGCGGCAAGCTGGGTTTGCTGCTGACAATCGGATGTGTGCTTTTCAAATTGCGCTCTCTATCGGGGTGCGCATAGGCATGCTTGCGCAAATAGGCTTCCGATTTGGTTTCGTATTTGATAAGCAAATCTTTCATAATCGTTTCAGCGATTTGATTATTATACTTTTGTACCATACTCGGAATACGCGCCAAATCTATGAGCCACCAGAAGCCGAAACCGCCAGCCGTAAGCCAATAAAAAAGTTGGGAAATCCATTTATTCAGATAAGCATAATGCGTACCCATGACCAAAAGGTGCAGAATATAGGAAACCGAAGTAGAACGTGCTTGGCTGGTATAGAGGTGGAAAAATTCTTCTTGCGCTGCCTGTGGCATTTGAGAAAGCTGCACGCCTACACTTAGGGGCAACTGCTGGACTAAATTGGGAGGCAGGGTTAAGTTGCTCATAATCAACGAATTGTATCGTAATAGAGAAGATAAGGATAGACAATTTTTGAAGTGTGCCGCCTTTCTGCAAGGCAGCCGCAGTAGCCAATTTGGGGCATAAGTTGTTTTTCTTAAACGAAAATTACAAGCTATGAGTTTAGTTTTGGGCTAAGAAAAGCTCGCCTTTACATTTTTTAAATCTTGATGTTTTGAGATTCGTTGTAGAAGGCTTAAATTTGCCGCTTCTTTCTTTGAAGAACTTGCCTCAAACCCCATTCTTAGCCTCCTTTTGGCAGCACGCTCGAATTTGCTTTTTTACACCAATCCCAACTCTTATGACTATTCACCGCGAAGGGTATCCCTCCTTATTGATAACCACCTTAGCTCTCGCCGCTCTCATTGGCGCAGCACACTACTTTACCGAAAACGTCTGGATTCACAATATCGCCATCGGAATAGGATTGTTCTTTTTCTTGGTTGTGTTGCAATTTTTCCGCAACCCAACTGTCGTGATAGAAAAAAATGAAAACCAAATCTTAGCTCCTGCCGACGGAAAAGTTGTCGTGATAGAGGAAGTAGAAGAGCCTGAATATTTCAAGGGCAAACGCAAACAGGTTTCAATTTTTATGTCGCCTATCAATGTGCATGTCAATCGCAACCCCATTACAGGAAAGGTAAAGTTTTTTAAATATCACCCCGGTCTTTACTTAGTCGCTTGGCATCCAAAGGCAAGCACCGACAACGAGCGCACCACTGTTGTATTGCAGCACCGCAGCGGAAAAGAACTACTGATGCGACAGATAGCAGGCGCACTTGCGCGTAGAATTTGTTGGTATGTAAAAGAGGAGCAAATTGTAGAGCAAGGACAAGAATTTGGCTTTATCAAATTCGGCTCACGTGTGGATTTGTTTCTTCCCTTAGATGCCAAAATTGAAGTTGATTTACAGCAAGTTACGAAGGCAGGAAAAACGGTTATCGCTACTTGGTAGCCCAAATTTGTAGAGGAAAATATTATCTTGTCCGAAGTTGGATTGAAGCAAAATCCAAAACAAACCCTAAGTATCTTTACGACGCTTAGGGTTTAATTTTGGGTTTAAATTTTTACGAAGGTCGAAAAAAAAGAACACAAACAGTGGCAAAACGGCAAGCGCGGTTTCGAGTCTTAAAAACCCTTGACCGTATCGATAAAACATTTCACCTTTTCCCATTCCGTATCGGGATACACGCCATGCCCTAAGTTGGCAATATGTTTCTGCCTGCCAAATTCGATGAGCATCTGGCGCGTCATTTTTTCTACTTCGGCAAAGGAAGCATACAAAGCACAAGGGTCTAAATTGCCTTGTAAGGTCTTTTCACCTGCTAAGGCACGCGATTCGGCAATGGGCATTGTCCAATCCAGCCCCACCACCTGACAATCTAAATGAGCAATGTCCTGACGCGCCGCCACTGCGCCTTTGGCAAAAATCGTCTTGGGGACTTGTGGAATTGCCTGACAAATTTTTTGCAAATAAGGCAAGCTAAAAATGCGATACTGCTCCAAAGAGAGCAAACCTGCCCAAGAATCGAATACTTGTAACAAATCTGCACCTGCTTCTACCTGCAAACGGAGGTAAGTTATCGTCGTTTGGGTGATTTTTTCTAAAAGCGCGTGTGCCAAATCGGGCTGCGTATAAAGCATTTTTTTGGCTTTATCGAAAGTTTTAGAGCCTTTGCCTTCTACCATATAAGCAAAAATAGTGAAGGGTGCGCCTGCAAAACCTATCAGCGGCACGCGCCCTGCTAAGGCTTTTTTGGTGAGCGCAATCGCTTCAAAGACATAACTTAGGCGGTCGGCAACGTCTATTTGAGTGGGGAGTTTGTCTAAATCTTCAACCGTTTGGATTGTGTTGGGAAAATAAGGTCCCCTTTTTTCTATCATCTCATAGGGCAGCCCCATCGCTTCGGGGACAACCAAAATATCTGAAAAAATAATAGCCGCATCTACGCCCAAAATATCAACGGGCTGCAAAGTAACTTCGGCAGCTAATTCGGGCGTAGTAACCAGCTCGATAAAACCCGAAAGCCGCTCACGCACAGCGCGGTATTGAGGCAAAATACGCCCTGCCTGTCGCATGACCCAGACGGGGGGACGCTCTACCTGTTCGCCTTTGGCAGCACGAAGGAGCAAGTCGTTTTGCAGGCTTGTAGCAGCCTTATTGGAAATAGCAGTAGAATTTTTTTGTTCAGACATGATTGCATTTTTTGAGCAGCTACAGAAAAGCCCAAGCCGCCTACTTTTGAAAAAGCGATAAAAAAAGAGCGCGTTTTTTGGCTTCACAAAAATAGGAAAAAAAATGAAAGCAGGCTTTTGCAGCGTCGCCAAATCGCACCTTTTTGGGTAGGGAGCTAAAAAAAACTAACATTTCCCAAAGAAATGTTAGTTTTTCGCTTAGTATTCATCTTCGTTGAAAAAGAAATCCTCTTTGGTGGGATAATCAGGCCAAATCTCCTCGATGCTTTCGTAAGGCTCGCCATCATCTTCCAAATCTTGGAGGTTTTCTATGACTTCCATCGGCGCACCTGTGCGCGTAGCGTAATCGATAAGCTCATCTTTGGTGGCAGGCCAGGGAGCATCTTCTAAATAAGAAGCAAGTTCGAGAGTCCAATACATACGTTGGCAAGATTTTAAGTGAAATGATAAGGACAATAGAAAAAGGAAAATCAAGATAAAAAGGCACTCTTTTTCAGGGCGGTTCGAATAAAGTGCGCAAAGATACGACCTTCGAGCTATTGTTTGGGGAATAATACTCTTTTTTTCTTACACAAGCAAGTTGTACCTATTCTTTGGGTGTAAAATATTTTGTTTTTTTCGTTTCCTTCCTTGTGTAGATAGGCAAGAGCAGCGAAAGTTCCAAACCTTATACCAAAAAGTCAAAAAGCGTTATTTTTCTTTCTTATCATAAACGCCAAAAGCGCGTTTTGGTTTTCCTTAGCGGCTTTTACTACGATAAAAAAAACAAAAAGTTGCCTTTGTTTTTGTAGCCGAACCACAAAAGAAGCCCCAATAAAAGGCTTTTCCAAAAATACTGCCTTCTATTGGAGCTATGAACAAAGCCTCCGACAACCACCTTATCTCTTAATAATAGTGATTGGTGAGTAAGGCTTGAAAACGCTTCAAGATACGTTTTTCGGTCTTGATTTTATTGAGCGTGTTCATGTATGAAAGTTTGAGGGCTTCATGGGCAGGATTGCGCATTTCGAATTGAGGTCTGCCAAAAGAGTCGGTCTGGACACCGCGCGTAATTTCTTGCAGTTGTGTTTCGTCGTCGCGAATGGCATCTTTGAGGAGTTTGATTTTGAGTTTGACCTGCTCAAAACTCGTCTTTTCGGTATAGCCCTCGAAAGTTTGTTTTACCTGCGCTTCCAAAAAGGCATGGGTAAAGATTTCGCTGCAAGTAGAATGAAAGCGGTGGTTGTATTCCTTGTCAGATTCATTGTCGCGGATAATGCCCATTTGCTTCCACTCGGCTTGTAGGGTCTTGATGTCTTTGAGATTGATGGGCTTAAAGTTTTCGTTTATATCCTCGACAAACTTACAAACGTCCTCTTTTCGCTTCAAAATACCCGCAGGCGTAGTAGGCGTGGGCTGTAAGAAAATCTTGTGGGGACGCGGTTGCTGCCTTTTGCCAAAACCTCGTCCGCCCTGCTCTTGCATGGCTTTGTTATTGAAAAAGTCGTCTATTTCGCGCTTGTAACGCTTCCATAGTTTGAGGTATTTCCACTTCGAAATTTGCCCTACTGTTTTCCAATCGCGCTGCAAGGTAATGACACGCGCCCGCATTTCTTTCTGCTCCTCCTCGCCGACACGCTCCAGACGGCGGTTGATGTGTTCTAACTCCTCAATAATCTTGGTATAAAAATCTACGCGGTGGTCAGATTCCTGCCTTTCGCGCTCGAAGAAGTCTTTGCGGCGTTTGAAGAAGTGATTGATAGCCTCGTCGAAGCGTTCTGAAAAGGCTTCCTCATTGTCACCGATACTTCCTGTGCGTATCCATCGCATCTTGATTTCACGCATTTTCTCGGTTGTTTCTTCCCAATCGCTGCTCTCTTTGAGTTCTTCGGCTTCCATCAAGAGTTGCTCCTTAATTTGCTTGTTCTTGATGCGATTGTCTTTGATGTAATCTACAATGTAGTTCTCGATGCTCTCGATTTGCTGGAGTAAGGCTACGAAATCGCCTAAGGCATTGTAGCTATGTAGGTGTGTGCGCATGTGGGTGAGCTTCATCAAATAAGAGCCTTTGTTGCTCGTTTCTTTGAGTTGGCTTTCCAAAACTTCTAATTTTTCTTTGAACTTGTCGTAACGGTCTACAAAGTATTGGATACTGGCTTCTTCTGTTTCGCGAACTACGCCAATCTCTCTATCAGGCAAATCTAAGTAGCCTTTCAAGAATACTTTGCCGTCTTTCACGTATCCGTATGGATTGAGATTGTTTAGATTTTTAGTCATTTTCTAATGCTTTTTGTGGTGGTCGGAGGTTGAAGTGGTGAAAATTTTAAAAAAGGGTACAAAGTTCTTGCCTAAGTAAGAAATTTGCCTTTATACAATCGCATATTGAGAATACCAAAATTACGTATTTTTTTCAAAAAAGCAATTCCGAGCGCAAAAATATACGCAAAAGGACGAAAATTGTTACTACCAAACCTTCTCACTGCATCAAAGGCAGCGAAAAGGTTTGGAAAAATGAGGTCTTTTGTTGCAGTTGTTTTTATCCGACTTTTAAACCAATTTTGCGCAACTTCTTTTGGGCTACCTACTGCGCCGTCCAGCCGCCTTCAATGGGCAGAGCTGCCCCTGTGAGGGTCTTAGAGCTTTCCGAAGCGATAAGCAACGCCATATTTGCCAATAATTCCACTGAAACAAAGTCTTTGACGGGCTGTTTGTGGAGCATAATTTTTTGTACCACTTCCTCTTCTGAAATGCCATGCGCTTTGGCTTGGTCTTTAATCTGCCCTTCTACAAGGGGCGTAAGCACATATCCAGGGCAGATGGCGTTTGCCGTAATGCCGTAAGGCGCACCTTCCAAAGCCAAGACCTTTGTAAGCCCCACCACGCCATGTTTGGCAGCCACATAAGCAGACTTAAATTCGGACGCACGAAGCCCATGCGCCGAAGCAATGTTGATAATCCTACCAAAACCACGCGCCTTCATGCCCTTCCAAACGGCTTTGCTGGTATGAAATGCCGATGTAAGATTGATGCCGATAATCATTTCCCAACGCGCTTCGGGGAAATCCTCGACAGGAGAAACAAACTGAATCCCTGCGTTATTGATAAGCACATCTACACCGCCAAATTTTTCCTCTGCCTGCGCCACCATCTGGCGAATTTGCTCCCCTTCAAGCATATTAGCAGGTGAAAAAAGCGTACCTACCCCAAATTCCTGCCCCACGCCTTGCGCAATTTCCTCGCCATTTTCCTCCAAACCATTAAAGACCACATTATAGCCTGCCGCCGCAAATGCGCGTGCGATACCCAAGCCAATGCCACGTGTGCTGCCTGTGATGAGAGCTGTTTTTGCCATTTTCTAAGATTTTGTTTAAAAATGAATAATAAAATTGATGTACTTTCTCTAACGCTACTTGGTCAGTTGGCGGTAGCGGTTGCCATTGCTGGGGTCTAATTGCAGCAAAACCGTAGCCGCTTCTTGGCGAATGGCAGGCTCTGCACCCATAAAAATTTGTATCAATTCCTCGCCTTTGGTATTGAAAAAGGTCTGCAATAGAATAGAGTTGGGCTGAATACGGGCGATATTGGGAAACTTTTTAAGCAATTTCAATATTTCGCTACGTGCTGCCAACGGATTTTCGCCCATCTTATCCAATGCCAAGCGGTGGTAGGTGTAAAGCCCTTCTCTGAAATCTGCATATTGGGGGTTATTTAGATTTTCGAAAAGCCAATAACGCGAGCGCACATCACTGCTTGCTGTCCAGCCTTTTGTAGGCAAACTTTGGGCATTATTGATAAGATTTTGCAACTTTTCGTAATAAGGATTGCCACCCAACTTCGAAAAAGTGTCGTAATCGAGAGCCAAAATCAAATACGCATAGTACGCCAAAAGTGCAGGCAGTGGCGGTGAAGGTGCATTTTCTACAAAGTTCATTTGGTCGCCATTGCGATAGCTAAACTCGAAAAAGTTGTCGAAATAATCTAAAACAGGCGATTGGTAATTTGTACCATAAATAGGGCGGCTATACTGAATTTGCCCTTTTCCCGAAAAAAAACCTTGTTCGGGCGTAGTCTTTTTGTCTAAGGTGAGCAGCAGCGTACAATCGATGCGCTCGGCTTCCAAAAATTCGTCGCTTGTCCAGACGGTAGTATTCAAAAAGGTCTCGATGGTGCTTTTGAGTTGTGCTACCACCTGCCTATCTTGGGTCTGCACCTGCCCGTCGTTGATGATGACGTTCCAACGCAACTCTTGGGCAGATAGGCTAAAAAACGAAACTGCCCACAAAAAAAGGGCAAAAAAGGAAGAAATTAAGCAGCTATTTTGAAAAATCATAGGGCGGGCATCAATATTTTTATCTACAAAATGACAAGCAAAGATACTCTTTTTTTTGGCTTGATGCAAAAAGCAGCGCACGTAACAGTGTAAAATATAAAGTTAGGCAGCAATATAAAAAACTTAGTATCTGTAGGAAGCGATTTTGTTGCATGCAATCCCATGCAATAAAAGTTATTAAAACTATTTAATCTATACACCGTTTCTGTTTCAATCTCACTTCGGACAAGGCAGTGCCTTGTCCCTACATTTACAGAAATGTTAAATTTTACAAAACCTTATCTTGTCAATTTTTACGAAATAAAATTTGGCTTAAACTCTACTTTGCGCCTCCCTGCATCATTTTATTTCAATCTAATTTAGGACAAGGCAGTGCCTTGTCCTACATTTCATCTGTTTTTTAGAATTTAATAGGGCTGCTTTTCAGCTCGCAAAGCGATTTTGCCACGCCTTCGAAGCCGCTATCTTGGTAGCAAGTGAAAAAAGATGTACCTTTGCTTTTAGTCATTCGCTTTTTCACAGAAGCCATCACACACCTAAAACACCGCTTTTTATGTCTAACGCGATATTCCGAATCCCCCCCCCGAAGAATGAACCTGTTTTGAATTATGGGGCAGGCTCGCCCGAACGCAAGGCACTACAAGAAGCTATCGCCGCTTTTCGCGCTACCCTTACCGATATTCCCATGTACATTGGTGGGCAGGCAGTTAGAACAGAGCAAAAAGTAGCCATTGCGCCGCCTCACGACCATCAAAACGTTATCGGCTATTTTCACAAAGGCGACAAGAGCCACGTAGAGCAAGCCATTCGCGCCGCCCTGCATGCCAAAGCGGAATGGGAAGATATGGCTTGGGAAGCACGCGCCGCCATCTTTTTAAAAGCCGCCGACCTTTTAGCAGGTCCTTATCGCGCCAAAATCAATGCGGCAACGGTATTGGCACAGTCTAAAAATGCGTATCAAGCCGAAATAGACTCGGCTTGCGAATTGATAGACTTTTTGCGCTTCAATGCCTATTATATGCAGCAAATTTATAGCGAACAGCCTATCTCTTCGCCCCAGATTTGGAATCGTTTGGAGCATCGCCCCTTAGAAGGCTTTATCTTTGCACTTACGCCCTTCAATTTCACCGCCATTGCAGGCAATTTGCCCGCTTCACCTGCCCTGATGGGTAATGTAGTAGTTTGGAAACCTGCTTTCACCCAAATCTTTTCCGCTGCCGTCATCATGGAAGTTTTCCAAAAGGCAGGGCTGCCTGCGGGGGTTATCAACCTAATTTATACCGAAGGCGTAGATACAGGCGAGGTCATCTTCAACCATGCCGATTTTGCAGGGATACACTTTACAGGAAGTACAGGCGTTTTTCAGAATATATGGAAAACTATCGGCAATAATATTCACAAATACAAATCATACCCACGCATTGTAGGCGAAACAGGGGGCAAAGACTTTGTGGTTGCCCACCACAGCGCAGATGCCAAAGAAGTAGCCGTCGCCTTAGTGCGCGGAGCTTTTGAGTATCAGGGTCAGAAATGTTCAGCCGCCTCACGCGCCTATCTGCCTGATAACCTTTGGGCAGAGATTGAAAAGGAAATGAAAGCCATGCTTGCCGAAATCAAGATGGGGTCGCCCGAAGAATTTGGCACTTTTGTCAATGCCGTTATCGATGAAAAATCTTTTGACAAATTGGCAAAATACATAGACAATGCGAAAAAAGATGCAAATGTAGAAATTATTGCAGGCGGAAACTACGATAAATCTGTGGGCTATTTCATCGAGCCTACCGTCTTGAAGGTAGCCGACCCGATGTACGTAACCATGTGCGAGGAGCTTTTTGGTCCCGTGCTGACGATTTATGTCTATGCTGCGGACGACTATGAGCGCGTTTTGGAACTCACCGACAAGACCTCGCCCTACGCCCTAACGGGTGCGCTTTTCGCCAAAGACCGCTACGCCCTCGAATATGGCATCAAAAAATTGCGCCATGCAGCAGGCAATTTCTACATCAACGACAAGCCCACAGGAGCAGTAGTAGGGCAGCAACCTTTTGGGGGCAGTCGCGCTTCGGGTACAAACGACAAAGCAGGTTCGTATCTCAACCTACTCCGCTGGGTAAGCCCACGTGCCATCAAGGAAAATTTTGTGCCGCCTACCGATTACAAATATCCGTTTTTAGAGATTTAAAGCCTATTTAAAGACCATTTAAAAAGCCCACAGACCAAAAAAAAGTCTGTGGGCTTTTTTGCTTCAATCGCTTTTGGGAATATAAATAGCAATGAACAAACGATTTTCAGTTTTATATTTCAATCTTATCTATGCAGACAAGACAGTGCCTACGGATAAGGCGAACAAGGCGAACAAGGCGAACAAGGCAGTGCCTTGTCCCTACATAAATGCAAAGCAGCTTATTTTTTAGACCACTAAATTGATAATTCTTTTGGGTACAAAAATAAACTTTTTAGGCGATTTCCCTTCTAACCATTTCTGTACTGATTCAGATTGTAGTACAATTTTTTCGGCTTCGGCAGCACTGATGTCGGCAGCAAGGGTGATTTTATCGCGCACTTTGCCATTGATAGAAATGGGGTATTCTATCTGATTTTCAACCAGATAACGTGCCTCGAAGGTAGGAAATTTTGCCAATACAATGCTATCTTTTTTGCCCAAAGCATTTTGCCATAGCTCCTCGCAAAGGTGTGGCGCAAGGGGCGAAAGCAAGACCAAAAACGGTTCTAAGATAGCGCGTTTGTGGCATTTCAAATCCTGCAATTCATTGACACAAATCATCAAGCCGCTCACTGCGGTATTGAAAGAAAGCCGCTCGATGTCGTCTTCTATCTTTTTGATGGTCTTGTGCAAAACCTTCAATTCGGCTTCGGTGGGAGCTTCTTCGGTGAGCAAAAGCGTATCGCGGTCGTAGAAAAGTCGCCAAACCTTGCGCAAAAACTTGCTCACACCCTCGATGCCGCTTGTATCCCAAGGCTTTGAAAATTCCAAAGGACCTAAAAACATTTCATATAAACGCAACGTATCGGCACTGTATTGGCGCACGATGTCGTCGGGATTGACAACGTTGTGTAGGCGTTTCGACATCTTTTCTACCTGCGAATCGCAGTAAAAATTGCCATCTTTCGAGAACACAAATTCGGCTTGTGCGGCTTCGCTGCGCCATTTTTTATACTTGGCAATGTTCAAAGTGTCGTTTTCTACAAGTTCAATCCAGACGTGTAACTGTTGCAGATTTTCTTTCTCTTCTTTGGTATAATTTTTTACCAAATCGGCAGAAATATACTTGTTTTCTTCCTTCAAACGGTATATCAGGCTCGACTTGCCTTGAATCATACCCTGATTGACTAACCTTTTAAAGGGTTCTTTAAAGGCAATATGCCCTCTATCGTACAAAAATTGTGTCCAGAAACGCGAATAGAGCAAATGCCCTACGGCGTGTTCAGTGCCACCTACATACAAATCCACCTGATTCCAATAATCGGTGTGGCTACGCGCTGCAAATTCGCGGCGGTTGTCGGGGTCTTGATAGCGCAAGAAATACCACGAAGAGCCTGCCCAACCGGGCATGGTAGTGGTTTCGTACTCATATTTACCCTTGTATTTCCAATCTTTGGCGCGTGCAAGGGGCGGCTGTCCGTCGGCTGTGGGACGGTACTCGTCGATGGTAGGCAAAAGCAAAGGTAGCTCCTCCTCTTTCAAAGGCTTGGGAATACCCTCTTGGTAATAAATCGGCATAGGTTCGCCCCAGTATCTTTGGCGACTAAAAGCGGCATCACGCAAGCGGAAATTAACCTTTCCTTTGCCAACACCCTGACTTTCAGCGTGTTCTATTGCCTTTTGTATCGCCTCCTTTACTTCCAAACCATCTAAAAAGGCAGAATTGACCATCTTGCCTTCCTTTTCAGAATAGGCTTCTACGACATTGCCGTTTTCATCTACCTGCGTCTTATCGAGTACCTGCACAATCGGCAAATTGAAATGCGTAGCGAAGCGAAAATCGCGCTCATCAGAGGCAGGAACGCCCATCACAACGCCTGTACCATAGCCCGACAAGACGTAATCGGCAACCCAAATCGGCACTTTTGCACCCGAAAAAGGATTCAGCGCATAACTACCCGTAAAGACTCCCGAAACGGTCTTGACCTCCGCCTGACGCTCTCTTTCCGACCTATTTTTAGCATACGCCACATATTGGGCAACAGCCTGCTGCTGCTCTGCCGTCGTAAGTTCGCTAATTATCTCTAATTCAGGAGCTAAGGCTAAATACGTAACGCCGTAAATCGTATCGATGCGTGTGGTAAAGGCAGTGAGTTTTACCCCACCTTGTAGCTCAAAATCAATCTCACAGCCGTAGGATTTTCCTATCCAATTGCGCTGCATTTCTTTGAGGGCATCAGACCATTGTAAGTCTTCGAGGTTTTCTAAAAGGCGGTCGGCGTAGGCGGTGATGCGCATCATCCACTGCTTCATCAGTTTGCGCTCTACGGGGTGTCCGCCGCGCTCGGAAAGACCGTCTTTTACTTCGTCGTTGGCAAGCACCATACCTAAGGCAGGACACCAATTGACGTAAGCATCAGCCAAATATGCCAAGCGGTAGTGCATAAGCCTATCCGATTGCTCTTTTTCGGAAAAATGCTGCCACTCGTGAGCAGTAAAAAGAGGTGTATCTTCGTTGCAGGCGGCATTGGCGTTGGCGTTGCCTTCCTTTTCGAAAAGGGCAATTAGCTGACTGATGGGCTTTGCTTTTTGCTCTTTTTTATCAAAATAAGACTCAAAAATTTGTATAAAAATCCACTGTGTCCAACGGTAATAGTCGGGATTCGAGGTGCGGATTTCTCTGTTCCAATCATAGTTGAAGCCGATTTTGGCTAATTGGGCTTTGAAGGTATCGATGTTTTCGGCAGTGGTTAGGGCGGGGTGTTGCCCTGTTTCGATGGCGTACTGTTCGGCGGGGAGTCCGAAGGAATCGAAGCCCATGGGGTGTAGCACGTTGTAGCCTTTGAGCTTTTTGAAGCGGCTAAAAATGTCGGTAGCGATATAGCCAAGGGGGTGTCCCACGTGCAGACCTGCCCCCGAAGGGTAGGGAAACATATCCAAGACGTAACACTTGGGCTGTGAGCTGGCATCTTCGGCGCGATACACTTGGCTATCCTGCCAATAACGCTGCCATTTGGGTTCGTACTCTTGCGGATTGTAGTCCATGCGCAAAAATGGAGAGGGTATAAGGTGAAATATTAAGCACTGCAAACTTACACATTTTTTTACGCCCTGCAAAAAACAACCGCCCAAGGGAGCTGCACTTGGCTATGCGAGGGTTTTTAGGTGGTTTTCTACCCATTGCAGGTTTTGTCTAAAATTGTGATAAGTAGGAAAATCTTTTACCAACTCTTGATAAAGTTTTTGCCCTTGCAAATAATACTTTTTGGCATTGGCAATATTATTTAATTTTTCTTCTGTTTGACCTAAATAAAGATAAGATACTGCCAAACCGTTTTTAAAGCCCACATTACTCGGATAGGCTTCATAAAGTTCTCTTTCTAAACTATTGTATTTTTCAAAAAACTGTAAAGCCTGTTCCAAATTGCCCAAACTGCTCTGCGTGTTACCTAAATATTGGTAGGAAATCGCCAGTCCATTTTTAAAGCCCACGTTGGAAGGATAGGATTCAGAAAGTTCTTTT
>NZ_KE383881.1:127830-142406 GCF_000422585.1 Hugenholtzia roseola DSM 9546 | reverse complement strand
GTAGGAAATCGCCAGTCCATTTTTAAAGCCCACGTTGGAAGGATAGGATTCAGAAAGGTCTTTTTCTAAATCATTGTATTTTTCAAAAAAGTATAAAGCCTGCGCTAAATCCCCCAAACTGCTATACGTTGCCCCTAATTTGGAGTAAGATGCAGCCAGATTATTCTTAAACTCCACGTTGGAAGGATAGGAGTCAGAAAGGTCTTTTTCTAAATCTTTAAACTTTTCAAAAAACTGTAAAGCCTGCGTTAAATCCCCCAAACTGCTATGCGTTTGCCCTAATTTGGAGTAGGAAATCGCCAGTCCATTTTTGATATTTTCAGAGTTCGGATTTTGGGAAGATAAAATAGAAAAAAATTGATTGCACTTATCGAAAAACTGCAAGGCATTAGACAAATTACCTACTGTTTCATAAAAATTACCAATCCTTTCGCACAAATTCCCTATTTCAAATTTTGGTTCAAAATGATTCACTACACTTTCAGCATAGTGGCTATAAAGCGTGGCATATTTGTAGTTTTCTTGGTGATAGTTAGGATTATCACGCCAATTAAGTTCCTCAATCAAAAACAAAATCATCTTTTCACAATCGGCAAAAAGGCATTCTTGGTTTTTGTGGCGGACTATTTCTTGTACTACGGGGCTTATCTTAAAAGCGGTTTCGTTTTGTTCTATCCAACCTTTTTGGGCAAGCGAAAGCAGGGTATCGTCTAAATTTTCATCTTGTAAAAAGTTGGTAAGTGTTTCAAACTCAATATTTTCGGCAGGTAAAACGGCAAAAACAGAAAGCAAAGCAACTTCGCTTTCTTGTAAATCGGTCAGGTCGTACATTGCCAAAATAATGGCTTCGGGGGTTTCTTGTCTTATGCCTGTGCCTTTGGCTTGGTATTCGGTTTTTACCTCCTTGCTGTGCGAAAGTGCTAAAAGGCTCTTTTGCAAATTTTCTTTGAGCATTTGCAGGCTATATTTTTGGCGTATTTTATTAAAACTCGTTAGGTTTTTTGCCAAAAGTTCCAAAACTAACGTATTTCCGCCTACCGCCTCATAAATTTCTTCGAAAAGAGGCGTTTCGCTTTCCTGCATTTTTTTGTAATGCTCTTTAAACATTTGCAGGGCATATTTTTTGCCGAGAGTGCCAATAGGATATTTTTGGGCATACTCAAAATCTGCCAAACGCGAGGTTAGCAAGATATGAAAATTAGGGCATTTTCGCAACCAAACAATGTTTTCATTCAAATCTTTTTCGTTGTTGGCATTGTCCAAAATCAAAAGGCAGGGTTTGGTAAGGTTGCTAACTTTTGTAACCAAAAGTTGTAGTTGTTGCGCTTGTGTTTCATTTGTAAATTTCAAACCCAAAGTAGACGCAAGGGAAAGCAAGGCGTTGGCGATACCATTTTCTACAAACAAAAACGCCAAATGCGAATACTCATTTCCGTATTCTGCCCAATACTTCGAGGCGAAGGTAGTTTTTCCAATTCCGCCCTGCCCATTGACGAGCATCAAAAAATTATCGCCCTCAAAAAGGCGTTTGTGTACATTTTTCAAATCGCTATCCCTTCCCAAAAAAACGGGGGCTTGGAAAGGCGGCGAAGTGAGCAAGCGGTTAATTTCCTGCTTTCCATTATCATAGTAAATCTTATCCCCAATATGCACATTTTGCGCATTGATAACGCTATCCTTCACTACATTCTTACAATCTTGAAGAAAAGAGTAATAGACTTTGATAAATTCTTCTTTGTCCTGCTTTTCCAAATCCATAAACGCCAATTTTTTGAGGCGTTCTAAATTAGGCAAATTGATGGTTTCGGCTTGACTTTGCGCCAAAAGGTTGCGTAAGTTTTGGATTTGAACTTCGAGTTCTTCTATTCGCTTTTTCAAATCAAAATTGAGAGGTGCGTAGGCTGTCATAGCTTTTTCGCTTCGATAATATTCGAGCCTTTCCAAAAGGCTATCGATGATTTTTTGGGCTTGTTCTCTGTTCATAAAATAAACGCATTTTTGTACCTAAAACATATAACATTTGCCAAAAGCCTGCTTTTGGGTCTGAAAGTTTGCTTGTGTTTTCAATTTTAATATGTTCGGACAAGGCAATGCCTTGTCCCTACATAGGCAATTATTAGCTTTTGAAAATCTAATAGGTTCGCAATTTTCACCCCCTAAGATAGCAAAAAAAATAAAATCATAAAAAAATCAATAAAATTGTCGGCAGCACTTTTTACGACTTCATAACTCTATACTTTGCACTTCAAAGCTAATTTAATATACAACCAAGCGAAAAAAGTACGTTCTTTGTAGCCAATATGAACAAAGTGTTACAAAGCTACTCTTATTTTTAATCCTATGGAATATCGCATCTCCTTTCGCAAACCCCACCTGCACGTCGTTGATTTTGAACTTACCATTTCCAACCTAACGGAAAAAAAGACCTACTTACAACTCCCCGCTTGGCGACCAGGGCGTTATACCCTGCAAAATTTTGCCAAAAATATCCGCCGTTTTGAAGTATTCGATAAAAAAGAAAATCCGCTTTCGTTTCGTAAAGTAAGCAAAGATAGATGGGAAATAGATACCAAAGATGTGCAAGAAATTGTAGTTTCGTATGAATATTTTGCGAACCAATTAGATGCAGGGGGCTGTTATTTAGATGAAAAGCAACTTTATCTAAACTTTATTTGCTGTATGCTCGCCGTAGAAGGGCGCGAAAATGAAGCCTACTACCTCGATTTGCTTGTTCCCAAGAGCTACCAAATTGCCTGTGCGCTGCCCTTCAAAAAGGGAAAATTGAAGGCACAAGACTTTTTCCACTTAGTAGATTCGCCCCTTATCGCAAGCCCAACCCTCCAACATCAGACCTACTTAGCCAAAAATTCGGACTGCATCTTCCACCTCTGGATTCAAGGCGAATGGCAACCCAAGTGGGACGAAGTTGTGGCACAATTTCAAGCCTTTACAGAAAAACAAATCGCCCTTTTTGGCGAAATGCCCTGCTCACAATACCATTTTTTGTTTCAAATTCTGCCCTATAAATTCTACCATGGCGTAGAACATTCCGATTCTACCGTTATCGTCTTGGGTGCAGACTATGAAATGCAGGAAGAAAAGCTCTACAACGACTTTTTGGGCGTTTCCTCGCACGAACTTTTCCACCTTTGGAACATCATGCGCATCAGACCCAAAGAAATGATGCCTTACGATTTGACAAAAGAAAACTATTTCCGCACAGGTTTTATTGCCGAAGGCATCACGACTTATTACGGCGATTTGATGCTCCTACGCAGTGGCGTGTATAGCATGGAACAGTATTTCAAAGATTTTGAAACCATTTTGAAGCGTCATTTTGAAAATTGGGGGCGTTTTAATCTTTCCGTAGCCGATTCTTCTTACGATTTGTGGTTAGATGGCTATGAAGTGGGCGTGCCGCACCGCAAAAGCTCGATTTATGTAGAAGGTGCAGTGGCTGCCTTTATTTTGGACATCGCACTTCGCAAGGCAAGCCACAATGAGCAAAGCCTCGATAGCGTCTTACAACTTTTATGGGAAAAGTTTGGAAAAAAAGGCAGAGGCTATACCGAAGAAGATTATCAAAAATTAGTAGAAAAAGTAGCAGGAAAAGAGATGCAAGCCTATTTTGCAACCTGCATTTATGGCAAAACCGACCTCAAAACTGACCTCAAAGCCGCCCTACACTACATAGGACAAGATTTGAAGGAAGAACCCAATCCGCTTCTTGCTGAATCTTTGTACGGCTTGCGCTTGCAATGGCAAAACAACACCTGCCAAGTCTTACAACTTGTACCACAGTCGCCTGCCGAAGAATCGCTGGCTTGGGGTGATGAAATTGTGGCAATAAACGGCAGAAAGGTAAGTCCCGACAATGTAGAAAAACTATTTGCCCTACAAGCAGGACGCAGCGAAATAACCTTTTTCCGAAAAAATGAACTCCTGCGTACTCGCTTAGAAGCCACGCAAGACCGCTTTTTCCCACTTTTCAAAGTCCAGCCCCTGCAAGAGGCTTCCGAAGAACAGTACGAAAACTTCGAAAAATGGGCGCGGTAGCTTTTGAACTCTCAAAAAATAAAATTTAGCTTAAACCTAATTTTAGTCTAATTTTAGTCTAATTTTTTGGGTTTCTATCAAAATTCGGACAAGGCACTGCCTTGTCCCTACAAACGGCTGCCATTTTTAACACTCCGCGCCTTATTGCGAAAGTTGCTCCAAGACCTGACAAAAGAGCCTATTTTCCTCTACACTTCCTACGCTCAAACGAAGCGCGTTTTGGCAGAGAGGCTCTCTACTTCTATTGCGCACCACAATTCCCTTTTCGGTGAGTTTTTGGTACAAAGTATCGGCTGAAAAGTAATCGGGATTGGTTTTGAAGAGAATAAAATTGGCAGCAGAAGGATAGACTTCTGCAATTACTCCTGTTTGGTTTTTGATTTGATACAAAAAGTTCTCTAATTTTTTTCGCTCCTCTACCAAAATTTGAATACAATGGCGCACCTCATTTTCTTTGTCTAATGCCTTGCTGACGGCGTTTTGGGTCAGAAGATTGATGTTGTAAGGGGGCTTTATTTTATTTAAAAAAGTAATCAATTCGGCAGAAGCATACGCCATGCCCAAACGCAAAGCGGCTAATCCCCACGCCTTAGAGAAAGTTTGCAGCACTACCAAATTGGGATATTGGGCAAGAAGTGGAAGAAAAGAATCGGCAGCAGCAAAATCTATGTAGGCTTCATCTACCACCACAATACCTTCAAAATTTTCCAAGACCTGCAAAATATCCTCTTTTGCCAAAAGGTTTCCTGTGGGATTATTGGGCGAACAGAGGAAAATGAGCTTAGTCTGTGGCGAAACCTGTCTGAAAATCTCGGCAACATCAAGCGAAAAATCGGGTTTTAGGTATGCTTTCTTAATACCTACCTCCTGAATGGCTGCACTGACGGCATACATGCCATAGGTGGGCGGCGTGATGATGATTTCATCTTTTTGCGGCTGACAGAAAAGGCGCAAAAGCAAATCTATCGGTTCGTCGCTGCCATTTCCTAAAAAGATATGTTCGGGTGCAATGCCTTTGAGCTTGCCAATTTTCTTTTTCAGTGCTACCTGCAAAGGGTCGGGGTAGCGATTGTAACCTTCATCAATACCCAACTCAAAAGGCAATGAATAAGGGTTTTCGTTGGCATCTAAAAAGACATTTGCCACGCCCTTGAAATCCTGACGCGCTGAACTATAAGGCGCAAGGGCAAGTAGGTGAGGGCGAATAAGCGCAGAAAGGTCAAACTTTTTCATTTTTTATTATATCAAATTGAAATACATCAAAATCAAACCAAACAAAAAAAGGCGAAGAACCTAAGCCCTTCGCACACTTTTTTGAGAACGCAACTTTTTTGGACTGCCTTACGCTATCCTCTGCCATGCATCATTTCTACGAGCTTGCGCGAAATGGCAAACAGTATCAGACCTGCTAAAATAGAGAACAACGCAATGGCGATAAAGATTTGAAAAGCACCTAATTTTTCTACATAACTCGCAATATATCCCCCAGCAATTTGGGCAATAAAAGGAGCTAAGAACCAAACGCCCATAAGCATAGAGGCATATTTGAGCGGCGCAAGGCGCGTAACCATAGAAAGCCCTATCGGGGAAAGGCAAAGTTCGCCTACGGTGTGGAAGAAATAAGTCGCAATTAGCCAAATAAGAGCTGCTTTTTGTGAAGGGTCTGTGCCGTCGCCGCCACGCTCCAAAACTGCGCCCACCATAAAGAAAAAGCCGATGCCCAAAAGCACCATGCCCAACGCCATTTTGACAGGAATAGAAAGGTCTTTCTTTTTAGCTGCCAAATACGACCAAAAAGAGGCAATCGGAATCCCCAAAAGCACGATAAAGAGCGGATTGACAGACTGAAACCAAGCCGTCGGAATTGTCCAACCGAAGACAGTACGGTCTATATAAGAATCGGTGTAAAGGGTCAGTGAGCTACCAGCCTGCTCGAATCCTGCCCAAAAGAAAATCGTAAAAGTAGTCAGGGTAAGAATAACCGCTACTCTATCTTTTTCTTCTTTAGAAAGCACCACGCTATCTTTTTCGTCAGATTTGCCCGAACCTTTGTTCGTTTCTACGGGGTATTTGCCTAAATCGCCTAAGTATTTAGGAGCTAAAATATTGAACAAAATCTGACCCAACAACATGCCAATACCTGCGGCTAAAAATCCATACTCAAAGGCGTATTTTACAATCGTGCTATTGCCGTTGGCATCTACGTCTTTAACGGCAAAGAGGTCTTCGGCAAAATAACCACAAATAAGTGGCGCAAGCAAAGCTCCCAAATTGATACCCATGTAAAAAATGGTGAAAGCACCGTCGCGGCGCGGGTCGCCTTGTTCGTACAAGCCCCCTACTAAGGTAGAAATATTGGGTTTGAAGAAGCCATTTCCGATAATAATAAGCAGTAAACCGAGCCAAGTAGCCCACTCACCCAAAGAAGGCGTAGCAGCCAAGCTAAATTGTCCAAACATCATCAAAACACCGCCGATAAGGATAGCAGGGCGTTGTCCTAAATATTTATCAGCGAGCCAGCCGCCAATAATAGGGGTTAGATAAACGAAGCCTGTGAAATAGCCGTAAATGAGTGTCGCATTTTCTTTTTCTATACCTAAGCCGCCTTCCATAGCGGTTTTGGTCAGATAAAGGGTGAGCAAAGCACGCATGCCATAGTAGCTAAAACGCTCCCACATTTCGGTAAAGAAAAGCAGGTATAACCCTGGGGGATGTCCGATGTTTGATTTCGCTTGTGCCATATTTTTAGGCTCTCTATTTTTAATTTGTGTGAAAAACTTGTTAGTGTGTGTGCGTTGGGGCTTGTATTACAGCGTTTTGACAATCGTAAAGGTGCGATTGAGGGGAACTTTTAGGGCTTCCAAAACGTTTGTGCCGCCAAACAAGGCTGCAAAGTAGTCATTTTTTTTGAAATACAAAACGAAGGCAATTTTTTTTAACGAAAAAACCCTAAGCATTTGATAGGAACGCTTAGGGTTTTGGCAGTAAAAGCGAAAAAGGACTATTTCAATTTGAAGGTAAGTACCGAAACGGCTGAATGATTCATCACATTTTCGGCAATACTACCCATCAAGAAGCGCGAGAAGCCCGTTCTGCCATGTGTGCCTAAGCCTACTAAATCCGCCTGCACGTCGCTGGCAAAAGACATAATGCCTTCTTCTTCGGTGTAAAAATTGAACGAATTGACGGTATAGTTGGAAAGTCCGTGCTTTTTGGCAAAGTTTTCCATGCGCATTTTGGTTGTGGGCGTAGGCTCGAAAGAGTTGGGCGTAATGACACTAACCAAGTGCAAGGTTGCACCAAAAACAGACTGAAACTTTTTGAGCAAATCTATCCCTTTGGCAGCATCATCGCTAAAATCAGAAGCCAATACGATATTTTTGATATTGAGCGTTTCTACATTGCCCTTCACAACAAAAACGGGAGCTTGGGCATGGCGCACAACGCGCTGTGTGTTCGAGCCTACCACTACCTCATCTAAGCCTGACGCGCCTACCGAACCCATCACTACCAAATCGGTCTGGTTTTGCTCGATAAACTTATAGACATGGCGATGCACGCGGTCGAAGACTACCTTTTCGGTAATTTTGGCATCTGCATATTGGTCTTTGTAGCCCTGCATTTTTTCGCGGACATACTTCATAATTTGTACCATCTGCGGTACTACGCCAATTTCCTCTTCGCCACCACCTGCACTACCAAAGACATCGATATTAGAGCCGCCTTGTGCGTATTCGGCTTCGGGAACGTCGATTACGTGTAAGAGCGTAATTTCAGCACCTTCTTTTTTTGCAATCGCAACGGCAGCCGCCAACGCTGAATCTGCCTGTTCTGAAAAATCGGTAGGAACTAAGATTTTTTTGATTTCCATAAAAAAAAGAAAATTTGGGGTTTGAGCAAGAAAGAATTGAGCAAAAATAATAAAAGAGATAGAGGGTAGAAAGTAGGCAAATCCAAACTTTCGCTCCTTCTATTATAGGAAAGAAAACATTGTATCGTGCCTGAGTTCATATCCATTTGCCACAACTTATTTGCGGCTCTTGATACGACAAAGGTAGGCGATATAAAGCTACTATTTTATGACCATTGTCAGGGTTCGAGTATGATTTTTATCACCTTTTGTCGTTTCTGTGCTATTTTGAGGCTGTTTTTTCCTACCATACTAAAAGATGGCTTGCCGCCTTAGCGTATTTTGTAGGAAATGATGCGGATATTCGTCCCCCACATAAAAATAGAAAAGCCTTTAATTTCTTCGGCTTCTACTTCTACCTCCAAGCCTTGTTTTTGTAATTCGGCAGGCATTTGGTCGGGTTTGTAGGATTTCCCCTCATGGGAAATAATACCCCAGAAGCCGCCTTCTAAGTCTTGGAAAGTTACTTTTCCTCTGATGGTTGTACTCATGGTCGTGTCTGTTTTGGGTGAAAAATCTAATTCAGGAACAATAGCAGGCAAATCGCGGCTTTTTTCCGAAACCGCTTTCGCTTCTTTTTCGCCCTCTGCCCCTTGAAGTGGTGTCATTTGGGTCAAGATATAAAATTTATCTTCAAAAAAAGCAATTTCGGGAAAAAAATCGGGCTGTCCGTTTCTTTTTGCCAAAGAAGTCGCCTGTTTTAAATCATAACTAAAATCATAATGCTGCCACAAATTTGTAACCGAATCGAGAAACAGTGGCTTTTGGTCTGCCATAAGCACAGGAAGCGGCATCTCAAAATTAGGCACGTCGGTCTGCCAACGGTAGTGCAAACGGTAGGAAATGCTGTCCGCTTTTTGGGCTACTTTTTCTATACAATACTGAAAAATGGGCGGCTTGGCATAGTAGAGGTATTGCTCAAAAATAGCTTTTACATTCGCCCTTTTTTGTTTTTCTGCTATCTTTTTTTCCAACTTTTGCACAAAAAAATCAATTACTTCCGCAGTACTTACCTGACGGTGTTTATAGGTCTGATAAAAATCGCGTAGGGTTTGCTTCCAAAGTGGCGTATCATCTACCACGTGCCGAAGGGTATGCAAAAACCAACTCCCCTTGTAATACATGTCGGTAGATGCAATGCTAAAATATCGCAATCCCAAAGGTGCAACAATAGGCGCGTCATTTTTTATGAAAACACGCTGCCCCGCCAAATAGCGCAAAGCCTGTGCATAGCCGCTTTTTTCCTCTACAAAAAGGGCTTCTAAATAGGTAGTAAAGGCTTCATGAATCCACATTTCGCCGATGTCGGTAGCGGTCAGACTATTGCCAAAATATTCATGTCCGCTTTCGTGTATGATAATATAATCAAAATCGTATCTATTATTTTGATAACCATTGCCATAAGCAATCGCCGATTGATGCTCCATACCCAAATAGGGCGTTTCTACCAAAGCAAAACCATCTTTTGGAAAGGGATACGCGCCTAAAAGTTTTTCATAAATGGCAAGCATCTCCTTGACCTGCTTAAAATGCGGTTTGGCTATTTTCTCTTGATAGGCAAGTACGTAATAGTCTAAATCTAATTTTTCGCCACTTTGATTTTTAAAGTAATCTGAAAAATGAGCATAATTTCCTACGTTCAACGTAATATTGTAGGTATTGATGGGGTAGCTTGTCGCCCATTGATAGCGCGTAAAGCCGTCCGATAGCTCAGTTTGGGCTTGCAAGTTTCCATTTGCCACACAAAAAAGAGGGGTAGGCACTTCAAAAGTCAGGCGCACACTATCGGGCTTATCCGTCAGCACTTCTTTGCAAGGAAACCACGTTTGCGCCCCTATTCCCTGACAGCTCACGCCAATCCAATCGTTTCCGTTTGCGTCTTTTTCCCAAGAAAAACCTCCCTGCCAAGGCGGATTTTGTGCAACAAGGGGGCTACCTTGATAAAAAACCTGCACCCAACTTTGTTGCCCGATTGTTGTGTGAGAAAGGGGGATTTTTACGGCTGTTTGGTAGCGTGTAAAGGCAATTTTTTCTCCTTTTTGATTCAAAATGCTATCTATTTCGAGCAAAGGGGAAAGGTCTATTTGCAGGCTATCCACTTGCGCAAGCAAGCGATAGCGGATAAGGTTCGAACCTCTGATTTTGCGCTCGGTGGGCAAAATGCGCAGGTTTAAATCGTAAAAAAGTACGTCGTAGGCACTTCTTTGGGGGTTGTCTTTTCCCAAAATTTCAGAGCTTTGCGAAAAGTCATAGTCCTGTGCTTTGAGTAGCTCGAAGGCGAAGGAAAAAAGAAGTAAGGCAGAAAAAAGGCGAACTATTTTTTTTTTCATAGCAAAATAAAGACTATTTTTTTATCTTTTTAATAGACTCGATAAGTCCGTCTTCTACGCCCCAATCTTTGGCAAGTTTGAGCAAAGCCATCGCCTCCATTTCAGAGATGTATCCTTTTTGAAGATTCGCGTTCCATACTTTGAGTAGGTAGTCTAATCTTTTGGACTTGTCTAAGTCGGAAACGGCATCTGCTAAATAGCTCCTCGCCCTTTCAAAGGCATTGTAATAATCTTCGGCGACAAACTGGTTTGCCCATTCAAGTTCGGCTTGGGCTTGCAGGGCTTGGGCAGTTTGGTCTAAGATGCGCTGCTCATCTTCGTCTAAACCGTGATAGTGAAAAATTACACATTTGAGTAATAAAAATGCTTTTTTCTCTGCGCTCGTCATTTTGCAAATGTTAAGAGGGTATTTTGATAGGGCTAAAATAGAAAAAAAACTTCATACCTTCGAAGGTTGCGCCATTTTTTAATGAAAAAATGCGATACTGCCTTCAAAAAATGCTTATTTTCAGACCGTTACACCTCTATAAAAAAGCGGCTTGCCCACCTCAAATCTACTGTAAAACATATCAGAACACCACCAGAACGAGTAAAATTATAAGCATTACACAATAACCTTATAAGGTGACTTTTTGGTGAATTGTAGTAACACAAAAATCTATAATTTAATATAGCAAAGCAGATTTTTTTTGCTTATTCTAAATTTTTCCTATATTTGCAGTGTTGTAAAAACAGCGCAATGTCTTAGTCTTTTTAAAAATTTAATACTTTATCATCAAACTCTAGATAACAATGTCTACTACATCTAACTTCCACTCAAGCTCTAATCGTAGATGGTACGATAAGAAGCGTTTTACACTCTTGCTTTCATTTTTTTGTTTTCCGCTTGGGCTTATACCTTTATGGATGGGTAAATCATTTAACTTAGCGGGAAAAATATTCATTTCTGGTGGTTTGGGTTTACTATTTTCGATTGCCCTCCTTTCTGATAAAAATAAAAATACCAATAGTTTATCAAATAATAACTTAAACAATATTGAAAATAAAAAACTTAATAAAAATACAGAAAATAACGTAAAAATAGAAATAATATCTACAGATTTTTTTATGAATATAAAAGCATCTTTTGGAGTACGATTGCCTTATAGAGTAGATAAGACTCAGTTAGAAAAAATAGCAAATGATATTAAATCACAACATCCAGGTTATGAAAAATATTTTATTACCTATCACCTGCCAGGAGAAAACGCAGAAAGTGTTGCTTGGGCTACAACACATTTTGACCCAACCTTAGCAGTTAAAATCTTGGGACTTACATCAGAAGAATACGAAGAACTAAGAAATTCAAAAGTAGATGTTAAAGGGAAAATAGTGGGAAAATGGTTCATTGATAGCGGAATGACCAGCAGAATCCTCATTATTTCAGAAGATAATAAAAATCAGTTTATCGAAACAACACGGTTTAAAGATGGAAGTATATCTGAAATAAAACTCACTAAAAAAGATAATAAATATTTATATAAAAATGCTTTGGGGGAGTATTTAAAAGTAGAGGAAGATGGTAGGTTATCCCTACACACTTCAAATAAACTACTTGGTACATACGAAAAGATGGATTAGCTATTCGTAAGACAAGGACGAACTAAATTATTTTAGACCTAACAAAACGGTTAGGTCTAAAATCTACTTTGTCAAGCCTTTTTCCTTCATTTTCCTTATCTTTGCGAAAAGAATTTCAACGACAAAACCATGAGCAAAAGACTAATCCGCTTTGACTGGGCAGTGAAAAAACTACTTCGCAACAAGGCTAATTTTGTTGTGTTGGAAGGTTTTTTATCCGAACTTCTTTTTGAAGACATCAAAATCCAAAAGATTTTGGAAAGCGAAGGCAATCAGGAAACTGAACAAGATAAGTACAATCGAGTAGATATTTTGGTGCAAAATGCTAAAAATGAGCTTGTTATCGTAGAAATTCAAAATACGTATGAAATCGATTATTTCCATCGCATGGCGTATGGCGCATCAAAAGCCCTAACCGAAAATTTGAGTTTAGGACAATCTTATTCCGAAATTAAAAAAGTAATTTCTGTTAATATCGTTTATTTTGATTTAGGACAAGGTAAAGATTATGTCTACAAAGGCACAACTAATTTTCAAGGTCTGCACGAACGCGACCTTTTGCAGCTTTCAAACAAGCAAAAAGAAACTTTTACCAAACAAAACATTTCTGATATTTTCCCCGAATATTACATTATCAAAGTCAATCAATTTAATGATGTCGCAAAAGATACTTTGGACGAGTGGGTTTATTTTTTGAAAAATAGTGAAGTAAAAGATAGTTTTAAGGCAAAAGGTTTGGCAGAGGCAAAAGAGGTTTTAGATGTCATGCGTTTGAACCAAGAGCAAACTTATGGTTACAATCGTTACTTAGATTATTTACATGTAAAAGCAAGTGAGGCACTTTCTTTGAAAATCCAACAAGAGGAACTAATGGAAAAGAAAATAGCAGAGGCGAAGGAGGAAATCAGAAAAGATGAAAAACTTAAAAATACAATTGAGTTTGCAAAAAACTTGATAAAATTAGGTTTGGATAATAACCTAATTGAGAAAAGTACAGGCTTAACTATCGAACAAATAGAAGCCTTACGCAATGAAAAATAATATTTTTTTCAATTAAAAAAGTAAAACTATGAGCAAAAGACTAATCCGCTTCGATTGGGCAGTAAAAAAACTCCTTCGCAATAAAGCGAACTTTGTTGTGTTGGAAGGTTTTTTGTCCGAACTTCTTTTTGAAGACATCAAAATTGAAAAGATTTTGGAAAGTGAGGGCAATCAGGAAACAGAGCAAGACAAGTATAATCGCGTCGATATTTTGGTGCAAAATGCTAAAAATGAGCTTGTTATCGTTGAAATTCAAAATACGTATGAGATTGATTATTTCCATCGCATGGCGTATGGCGCATCAAAAGCCCTAACGGAAAATTTGAGTTTAGGACAATCTTATTCCGAAATTAAAAAGGTAATTTCTGTTAATATCGTTTATTTTGATTTAGGACAAGGAAAAGATTATGTCTACAAAGGCACAACTAATTTTCAAGGTCTGCACGAACGCGACCTTTTGCAGCTTTCAAACAAGCAAAAAGAAACTTTTACCAAACAAAACATTTCTGATATTTTCCCCGAATATTACATTATCAAAGTAAATCAATTTAATGATGTCGCAAAAGATACTTTGGACGAGTGGATTTATTTTTTGAAAAATAGTGAAGTAAAAGATAGTTTTAAGGCAAAAGGTTTGGCAGAGGCAAAAGAGGTTTTAGATGTCATGCGTTTGAATCAAGAGCAAACTTATGGCTATAATCGTTATTTGGACTACCTGCACGTAAAAGCAAGTGAAGCACTTTCTTTGAAAATCCAACAAGAGGAGCTAATGGAAAAGAAAATAGCAGAGGCAGAACAGAAAGTGCGGAAAGATGAAAATTATAAAAAAGCGATTGAGATTGCTAAAAAAATGCTCAAACGTGGGACAGAAATCCAAATTATTTCAGAGGATACAGGCTTAACTATTGACCAAATTGAAGCCTTGCGCAATAAAAAATAATTTCTTTTCAATTAAAAAGTAAAACTATGAGCAAAAGACTAATCCGTTTCGATTGGGCAGTAAAAAAACTCCTTCGCAATAAGGCTAATTTTGTTGTGTTGGAAGGTTTTTTATCTGAACTTTTTTTTGAGGACATCAAAATTGAAAAGATTTTGGAAAGCGAAGGTAATCAAGAAACCGAGCAAGACAAGTACAATCGCGTAGATATTTTGGTGCAAAACGCTAAAAATGAGCTTGTTATTGTAGAAATTCAAAATACTTACGAAATAGATTATTTCCATCGCATGGCGTATGGCGCATCAAAAGCCCTAACTGAAAATTTAAGTTTGGGGCAATCTTATTCCGAAATCAAAAAAGTAATTTCTGTAAATATTGTTTATTTTGATTTAGGACAAGGTAAAGATTATGTCTATAAAGGGACAACTAATTTTCAAGGTCTGCACGAAAAAGATTTGCTACAACTTTCAAACAAACAACAAGAAACCTTTACCAAACAAAATATATCGGATATTTTCCCCGAATACTACATTATCAAAGTAAATCAATTTAATGACGTTGCAAAAGATACTTTGGACGAATGGGTATATTTTTTGAAAAATAGTGAAGTAAAAGATAGTTTTAAGGCAAAAGGTTTAGTAGAAGCAAAAGAAGTTTTAGATGTCATGCGTTTGAGCCAAGA
>NZ_KE383881.1:50204-127180 GCF_000422585.1 Hugenholtzia roseola DSM 9546 | reverse complement strand
CGCATGGCGTATGGCGCATCAAAGGCCCTAACGGAAAATTTGAGTTTGGGGCAATCTTATTCCGAAATTAAAAAAGTAATTTCTGTTAATATCGTTTATTTTGATTTAGGACAAGGAAAAGATTATGTCTATAAAGGGACAACTAATTTTCAAGGTCTGCACGAACACGACCTTTTGCAGCTTTCAAACAAGCAAAAAGAAACTTTTACCAAACAAAACATTTCTGATATTTTTCCCGAATATTACATCATCAAAGTCAATCAATTCAATGATGTCGCCAAAGATACTTTGGACGAATGGGTTTATTTTTTGAAAAATAGTGAAGTAAAAGATAGTTTTAAAGCAAAAGGTTTGGCAGAGGCAAAGGAGGTTTTAGATGTTATGCGTCTGAACCAAGAACAAACTTATGGTTATAATCGTTACTTAGATTATTTACATGTAAAAGCAAGCGAGGCACTTTCTTTGAAAATCCAACAAGAGGAACTGATGGAAAAGAAAATAGCGGAGGCGAAGGAGAAAGTGCGGAAAGATGAGAAAATTGAAATTGCTAAAAAAATGCTCAAACGTGGGACAGAAATCCAAGTTATTTCAGAAGATACAGGCTTAACGATTGACCAAATAGAGCAACTTGGTCATGAAATAAAGAAGGATTGAGTAAATCTTGAAACCTTCTATCTGCCAAAGAGCGGATAAAAGTGCCTTATTTAGACTTTTATATTCCCAAAAAACTAACAGTTTTTTGAAAACTGTTAGTTTTGATTTGGTATAAATAAAAAATGGTGAAATTTTTTATCTAAAATGTTTTTTCTCAATTATTTGCGCAACCTGTTCCAAATAAAATTGGTCGTCTGCCTCAAAGTCATCGAGTTTGTCGCTATCAACGTCTAAAATCAAGACGACTTCTCCATTTTGAAAAATTGGCACCACAATTTCCGACTTCGAGAGAGAACTACAGGCAATATGCCCCTCGAATTTTTCCACAGCAGGAACAAGAATCGTCTTTTTTTGCGCCCAAGCTGTTCCACATACGCCACGCCCATAGCGAATACGGGTGCAGGCAATATCGCCCTGAAAAGGAGCTAAGACTAATTCCTGCCCCTGCACACGATAAAATCCGACCCAAAAAAAGCCCATTGTCATGCGCAAAGCCGAAGCGACATTGGCTAAATTTGCCGTAAGGTCATCTTCGGGTGCGATAAGGGCTTCTAATTGCGGTAGGAGGGTCTGATAACGCGCCTTCTTTTCGGCTTGTAGGTCTATTTTTAACGTTTCTGCCATTTTTTTTAAATTTTTGGGTAATTTTTGGGTTTGCTACTTGCAAAATTAGAAATAAAAAACGTATTTAAGATGCCAAAAAGAAGGTACGTTTTCAATCTGTCGCTGACGTGCTTTTTGCTTCTCACTGTTCTTACTTCGCTTATCTATGAAACCCTATCTTTTAGTTGTAACAGATTTTACTACCTCCTCTTGGCTTACTTTGAGCTACGCCCTTGTGATTGCCAAGCGTCAGAGGTGGAATATTTTTTTGGCGCACCCTTTTTTAATGGACATTCCGCCGGGTAGCAATCAGCACCTTTTTGACGAGCGCCTTAAAAGTCTTACTTTGCAAGGGGAAGCCAAAATGCAAGCCCTCCTCGCTTCGGTACGTCTACCGGAAGGCGAAAGCCTCGCCGAATGGGAAACAGAGATAGAGATAACCTCTTTGGTCAAGCGCGGGCAAGTGGGAGATGTAGTCAAAGAGCTATTGCGCGGGCAGGATATTGCCATGATTGCCATCGATATAGAAGGCGAACGCAGTTGGGAAAATTTTTTCCTCAATGATAGCATTTTCGCCGACACAGGCACACCCGTTTTGGCAATTCCCGAAGGCGCACCTATACCAAAAAATTTCGACTATGTCGTTTATGCCACTCGATTAGACGATAATGATGAGAGCCTTATTCGCAACTTAATAGATTTTGCGACTACCTTTGAAGCCAAACTCGACTGCCTGCATATTTGTACCGATTCAAAAAAAATGCTGGAAGAAAACTCAAAGATGTCTGATTTGAGAACGCAGTTAGGATACAGCCTTTTAGACACACACATCAATTTTAAAATTGTGGTAGAAAAGCAAGTACGCAGTGGCTTAGAAAACTTTTTACAAAAACAACAAGAAAAACAGCAGCGCGTAGATTTGCTCGTTATGCGCAAACAGGAACGCAATTTTTTCGCACGCCTGCTCAATAAAAGCCTTGAATACGGTGCTTTGGCGCAAGAATCGCAAGTGCCACTTTTGGTGTATAGAAGTTGAAAATAGAAGCAAAATAAAATTTGGCTTAAAGCCGTTTTTGGGTCTGAACGCACCATTTTATTTCAATCCGACTTAGGAAAAGGCAATGCCCTTGCCCTACTGCTGCCCAGTAATGTTAAGTTCTGTAAAAAAACTTGTTTGGTCAAATTAGAAACGAAATAACGTTTGGACTTAAACCCTAAGGGTCTTGAAGACCCTTAGGGTTTGGGGCATAGAACAAGGCAATGCCTTGTCCCTACATTCGAACCTAATTTTTACTGCCCACGATTTTTAGACATTTAAAATTACTGCTCTTTTTCTAATCCCTTTCTAATCTCTAAAAACAGGCTCAATAAAAAGGGATAGATTGAACAAGAGGGAATAGATTAGATAGCTTTGAAAACCCAGAACGTCGTTTTTTTCCAAAAAAATGCTATCTTGCTGCCTCAATGCCAAGAGCTTCTTTCAGACTTATCAAAGGACAACCCTTTTCTATGAAAATAAACCTCAAAAATCCGCTTGCTTTCTTCGACCTCGAAAGCACAGGCACAGACATCATGCACGACCGTATCGTAGAGATTTCCGTCGTCAAACTTCTGCCCAACGGTGAAAGACAAACGCGCACCAAACGCATCAATCCCACCATTCCCATTCCCGCCGAAGTTACGGCAATTCATGGCATCAGCGATACAGACATTGCAGATGCGCCCACTTTCAAGCAAATTGCAAAATCTTTGGCAGACTTTCTCAAAGGGGCAGATTTAGCAGGATTTAATATTCTGCGCTTCGATGTGCCAATGTTGGTAGAAGAATTTTTAAGAGCAGGGGTAGATTTCAACCTTCAAAATCGCAAAATTATAGACTTGCAGCGCATTTATCACCTGATGGAGCCACGCACGCTTTCGGCAGCCTATAAATTTTATTGTGGAAAAGAACTCGAAGGAGCGCACAGTGCCGAAGTGGATACCCTCGCTTGCTTGGAAGTATTGGAGGCACAAATTGAGAAATACGACGGCGTAGAGGTAAAAGATACACGCGGCAACGTTCTCAAACCTGTAGCCAACGACATGGCTATTTTAAACGAACTTTCTCTCTCGCGCAATGTGGATTTGATGGGGCGCATGGTCTATGATGACAAAAATGTACCCGTTTTTAATTTTGGAAAACACAAGGGAAAAAGCGTAGTAGAAGTTTTAAAAGCCGAACCTTCTTATTACGATTGGATGATGAAAGGCGATTTTGCCCTCAATACCAAACAGGAACTCACGCGCATTAAACTTTCAATGGCTACAAATCTTTTTAAATAGTCCTTCAAAAGCCATTAAAAAAACTTTACAAAACATAAAATTATACTTATTTTATGATTCAAAAAATTACTTCTTCTTTCCTACTACTTTCTCTTATCTCTTTTTTTTGGGCTTGTCAGGCGCAAAAAGAAGATAAAGAGGCAGAGGCTTCTTTCCAAAAGGCAACCCAAGCCTATTGTGCCTGCCTGAAAGCAAAGCCTGTTTTTGATGTAGAAACCGCTGCCGAAGTGAAAAAAAACTGCTTATCTGAAAATCTAACCCCACTTTTGGAGGCACAGACACAAAATCGCGCAAAATGGGCAGCCTTTTTTGTGGCTGAATCTGATGCTTGTGAAAAGGAAGCCTTTGGCGAGCGCATGAAAGATTTAGACCCTCAATGATAAAAAGCTAAAAAAGACTTTTCTATTTCTTTTTATGCTATAAATACTGTTTAACATTTTTGTCTTCTTATGTCGCTTCTTTATACAATTTGGTGTCTTTTTTGGTTTTTCGTTAGTTTTGTCGCACTCTATCCTTTTTTTTGGATATTGATACAAAAAAAGGCTTGGCATCAATATACCCATTGGGTCTATAAGGCTTGGGGAAAGTTTTTCTTTCTTATTAGTTTTATTCCTGTACGAAATATTTGGTTTTTCAAGCCCAATCCGAAACAAAATTACATCTATGCTGCCAACCATGCCTCCTTTCTCGACATCGCCCTTATGATTAGTGCTATCCCAAATTTTAGCACCTTTGTAGGCAAAAGTTCGGTAGGAAAAGTGCCATTATTCGGATATAAGTTTAAAAAATTACACATTCCCGTAGATAGAAGCGAAACACAGAGTCGAGTCCTGACCTATGAGCGCATGAAAAAAGCCGTTTTAGCGGGCAAAAATCTACTTATCTACCCCGAAGGCGGCATTTTTAGCGAAAATCCGCCTTTGATGATACCCTTCAAAGAGGGTGCTTTCAAAGCTGCCATCGAAACGCAAACGCCCTTAGTGCCTGTGAGCATCTTGGGCAGTTGGCGCGTCTTGCCCGATAAATCACCGATTAGGTTTCGCCGCCACCGCTGTACTTTGCTTTTTCATGAGCCTATTGATACAAAAAATAAAACACTTGACGAAGTAGAAGCCTTCAAAGACCACGTTTTTCAAATCATCGATGCCGACATTCAAGCCTTTCTACAAAATGGAAACCGTTACCAAAAACCCCTTTAAATTATTGCACTTTTATATAAAATTTGCACTTTTCCTGCTTTTTTTATCTCCTTTATTTTCTCTGCCCCTTTTGGCGCAAGAAAATAACGCGCCTATTTTTGATAGAATTGTCAATCCCGACATAAAGACGGTGCTTTTCTATCCCAACTTAGGCACGCCCGAACAAATTTTGCGCCCTGCTATCACTACCTTAGATAAGCAAAATTTGGTCTTAGAATTTGATATTTTAAATGGTGATGGTAGTTATTTGATGGCTAAAATCTACAACTGTTGGGCAGATTGGCGCATTTCCGAACTGCCACAAATGGAATACTTAGATACTTACAACGATTTTCCTGTTCAAAATTTTGAGTATTCTATCAATACAAAAGTTTCCTATGTGCATTACAAATTTCAAATTCCGCCGCTCAAAGTATCGGGCAACTACGTAGTCAAAATCTTTGAATCGGGTGCAGATGAAGAAAACGACGAGCCACTCCTTATTAGGCGTTTCACGCTTTACGAGCCAAAAGGCAGCGTTTTTTTACAGCAAGTACCTTTGAATAATCCTACTGAAAATAGAATCCGTCATCAAATCAATGCAAGTTTAAATTATGGTGGCTTGACACAAGTAGTCAATCCTGCCGAACAACTGCAAATCGTGATACGGCAAAATTATAGATGGGACAATGCGCTTTATGGCTTAAAGCCTACTTTCATACAGGCTTTTGACAAAACTTTACAATATAATCATTTTAATTTAGAAAATACTTTTTGGGCTGCCAATGAAATGCGCATCTGCGATTTGCGTTCTATGATGCGTCTGGGCATCAATGTAGATAGCATACAACTTTTGCCCGACGGAAACGCAGTGCATTTGAGGCGTGAAAAAAGTAGAGAAAATAGCGATTATGCTTTTTATGAAGATTTTAATGGTCGTGTCATTATAGAAGGAGAACGCGGTACAAATCCAAGTATAGAAGCCGACTATGCGCGTGTTAATTTCTACCTCAATGAAAGCGAATCGATGTATAACAAAGACGTTTATTTGATAGGGAACTTCAACGATTGGCAAATTACAGAAGCATATCTATTCAAATATTATCCTACTTTAAGACTTTTTCATGGCGAATTTTGGCTAAAACAAGGCGTTTATAGCTATTATCTTGCCCTTTCAGATGTTAGGCGCAGTTATGTAGATGCGCTCACTTTGGAAAATTCACACTTTCAGGCGCGTCATGTCTATGATGCCATAGGCTACTTCCGCCCCATGGGAGCGCGTACCGACTACGCCATTGCATATAACGCAATCAATCAATAAAGAACTAAAAAACTATCCTATTTTATTTAACATAGATTTTATCTATCTCTTGCATTAGTTTTTTTGTTTCCTGAATAGCTACAATTATTTTTTGGTAATGTGCAATATCTTCTAAACTTAGTTCCTCATCTTTGCGGTCTTTGAGCCACTTTTGGGCAGGCTGATAACCGCCAATGTAGAAATCCCAAACAAAAGCAGGAACATTGTCAAAAAATTGACTTTCATTGATATAAATTTTTTCGTTTTGGAAGAAAAATTTTTCTACTTTATTATTGCCTTTTTTAGGATACAAAACCGTAGCGTTATTTATTTTTTCACTTTCCAATAAATGAACTTGACGCAATTCCTCTCCTAACCACACCAACTGCCAAAAAGAATCGGCATCTTTGGGGTAGGGTATGCGCGGAAAATCTATTTTCAAAAATTCTTTATATTTTTCTCTATAAGTTGGCGCATGTAAAATGGCATAAATATAGTCTAAAATATCTATGGGTGAAAAAGTATTTGTTTTATTTTCTTTTTCATCTATAAAAATTAAGTCTAAACTTTTTTCTATTTTTTGTATAATTTTAGGATTCAGGTTAGGAACGCGCTTTTTTTGCTCAAAAAGTTGGGTAGGACGAACATCTGCCTGCTGACTCTGGCGATAACGCTGCCACTTTTCTTTTAAAGTAGAAAGTTCATTTTTTAATTTTTGTAAGTTTTTAGCTTGATGTTGATACAAATTTTGCATCTCTTGGTCGGGATTTTCTACATTTTTATACAATTTATGCAAATTAGCAAACGATTTTTCAGCATTATCGATAAGCGCGAGTAATTCCTCCTGACGCAATTCCAACAGTTCCAACTCATCTAACCTGCGCTTTTGACCACGCAAACGCTCTTGCGCCGACTCTGGATAAAGATAAAGCGGAAAAACCAAGCCTGCCCCAAACTGCCCTGCTACGCCTGTATAGTTTCCGTCGGTGAGTCCCTTGCTTAGGAAAAAACCAAATTTTTCTGTAATCGCCTGTCGAGGTAATAAAATCGCAATATTCTCATCTAATAAATGTTTCATTACTGAAAATCTATGTCGCTCAACCTTGTTTAAGTCATAATTAATGTAGCGAACATCAAAAGGTCTATAATAATAAAGTTGATTATTTTCATCAAATTTTTTATTACTTACTAATTTGTTATCATCATGGGTTTTAATACCACTTGCATAAATACCAAAAAGTTCTTGGAGTGCGAAACCTTCTTGATAAGAGGCATTGTTTTGAAAATTTTTCTCAACAAAAAAATAATTAGGGTGGGCAGCCTCCACTTGTTTCCAAGCTAAGGACGACATCTTATTTTTTGTCAAGACTTCATATTTTGATTTTCTTTTACCAAATAGCTCATAATAAAAAACTTTTCCTAAATCTTCTGCCGCTTTTTTACCTGTCTTCACAAAAATATTGATGCTAACGCCCTGCATGATGTCGAAAACATTTTGGTCGGGCGAACCGTCAGGGGCAACTTCCTTTTTTTTGGCGTTCCCATGTAGGTCTAAAATATAAATTTTATCAAAATCTTGTAACAAGTTTTTTCTCATTTGACGATGAATAACTCCATCAATAAAACTATTATTAGAAACATAAGCTAATATCCCACTACCATTTTTATGGATAAAATGCTGTCCATAACGAATAAATTTAATATAATCATCTGAAAGTGGTTGAATATTTTTTTCATTCAAATCTTTTTTATAGTCTGCAATAAGATTTTGAATCCACTCATTTTTATTAGAACTACTCACTGCATAAGGCGGGTTTCCAATGACACACATCAGCGGCGTATCGCGCTTGATTTGATTGGCTTCATTCGCTTCCCTACTTAGCCACGAAGCAAAAAGGCTACTCACTTCGGGCTGACTTTCTTCCAAACTATTGGTTAGAAAAATCCTAAGTCGTTGATTTTTAGTAGGTTGATAGCCTGTTTCGGAAAGAAGTAGGTCTAATTTGAGGTGCGCCATTGCATAACTCGCCATCAAAAGTTCGAAGCCATGCAAGCGCGGCAATAGGTCGTTTTCTACATAACTATCCCAAATGCCTTCTTTTCCTTTAAATTTTTTATGGATATTTTTAATAATTTCTGCTAAAAAAGTACCCGTACCTGTGGCAGGGTCAAGGATTTGTACTTTGTGAATTTCCTCTTTATTTTGTTTTTCTTTTTGTACTACTTCCATTTTAGAAGCATTGGCAAGCCCGTTTTCGAGTCCAAATTCTACCTGCAAAATTTCATCAAGAGCGCGTACCATGAAGTCGACCACAGGCTGCGGAGTGTACCAAACGCCGCGCGATTTACGCAATTTGGGGTCGTATTCACTTAAAAAGGTTTCGTAAAAGTGAATAATGGGGTCTTCCATATTGGTACTTTTCCCATAATTTTTTAAAATCTCTTCGATATTACACGCCAAAAAGATGTCTGCTAAATCATCTACTACCCAAATAATGCGGTCGTCTAAATCGTAGCCTGCCACATATTGGAACAAATTTCTAAGAAAAGGGTTCGATTTGGGGATAAGTTGGGCAGCCTTTTGACGCGAAAAGCTGTCCAGATGCGCATCATGTAGGCGAGCGGCAAACATGCCATAAGCAATCGTTTGGGCATAAACATCAGCAAAAGCTTGGGGCGTGATGTCATGAATTAGAATCTGGCGAAAGGCAAGCATTTGGTCTTTGAGCGTGCTATCTTCGCCGCTTGTTTCGTCGCTAATCAAGGCTTTTCCAATAATATCGGAAAGCAAACGCGCCTTTGCAGCCATCATTTGGGCTAATTTTTTGCTGCTATTGATGGTCTGTCCGACGTGATAATAAAAACTTTTTATTAGATTTTCAAATGCTTTAAAATTTTCTTTTATAGGTTCAATTTTTTTACCATTCAATTCTGCAATCGCAATTTGTGCCACCAACTCACCTTCCTGATAGAGATAAAATTTGATATAATCTGTAAAAATGATATTGTTTAGTGCAGCCTTGTACCTATCAAATTGTGCCTTGTTGCCTGTTTTTTTTGTGCCTTCAAGGTCTTTTTCGCCTATGTCTTTGGCTTCGATGAAGCCCACAGGAATTTCATTTTTGGTCAGAATGTAATCGGGCGCACCGCAGGCTTGTCTTTTGGGTTCGTTTGTGATGTGCAAATCGGGCAGCAAACTTTCTAACAGTTGTTGTAAATCGCCGCGAAAAGTATGCTCTGTGGTATTGCCAAGGGCATATCGTTGGTTTAAAATTTCTATGTATTCTGATACTACCATGCGATTTTAAAAAGATTATATTGTATTTTGCCTTTTTTTGACAACTCTACTTTTTATAGCCAAGTGGAAAGCAAAGGTACGTTTTTTATTGGAGCAAGGCAAAGAAAGGGGCTTGTTCGTTCCGACCAAAAACAGATACAATCGTCATAAAAAACACTTTATTTTTCACCCTCGCCTTCGTGGGACATAAACGGTCTTGCGCCATAAAAAGCATAATCGAAGTCATAGGAAGCGTCATATTTATAATTCCGATAATTTTTCCAACCTAAAAACTGCTTTTTGTCAATTACGCCCTCGAAAGGCTCTGATATATATAAATTTTCGCCATTTGAAAATCTTAATCTTAGTTTTGTTTTGTAATTGCCTTCATATTTTGGTATTAAAACCGTTACAAACTCCTTGGGAATGAGTTTATGAAACAAATGAAATTTGAAGATACAGAAATATACACAAAAAACGCAATCTAAGCTAAAAAAGATATAAAAGAATGGCAAATCCGCGCCTAAAAATTCGGTAGCAGGGTATTTGATTCGGCTCAAATATTTGCGAAACTCTATAAAAAACGCTACTTTTGCACTTTGAAAGTGCCGCCTTTCTTATCAGAGGAGGCGACACGATTAGCCCATTTTCGCACCATTTCGGCACAAGCTGTGCTGCCTCGCTATGCAAGAAAAAATCCTTATCATAGACTTCGGTTCGCAATACACTCAACTGATTGCGCGTAGAGTTCGCGAATTAGAGATATTTTGTGAAATACACCCCTATCACCACCTGCCCCTGATAGACGAAAGTGTCAAAGGCATTATCCTTTCGGGAAGCCCCTTTTCAGTGCATCAAAACGATTCTCCGCGCATAGATTTGGCACAGTGGCGCAAAAAGATACCGATTTTAGGCATTTGCTATGGCGCACAGCTGATGGCGCATGTGTATGGCGGTAGTGTGGTGCGCTCGGAAATCCGCGAATATGGCAGGGCAAAGATTCGCCCTTTGGCGGAGTCGGGGCTTTTGAAAGGGGTGTCGGAAAGCTCGCAGGTTTGGATGTCGCATGGCGATAGCATACAGAGTTTGCCCGACAATTTCGAAGCCATTGCGCGTACAGAAAGCATACCCGTTGCGGCTTATCAAATCAAAGATGAGCCTACTTTTGGCTTGCAATTTCACCCCGAAGTAACGCATAGTTTGGAAGGCAAAACTATTTTAGCCAACTTTTTACTCGAAGTCTGCCAATGTAAAGCCGACTGGACTCCTGCCGCCTTTGTGGAGGATACGGTGGCACAATTAGAGGCACAACTTGGTAGCGACAAAGTCGTGTTGGGCTTATCGGGCGGAGTGGATTCTTCTGTGGCTGCCCTTCTTCTGCACAAGGCGATTGGTAAAAATCTATACTGCGTTTTTGTCGATAATGGTTTATTGCGCAAAGACGAATTTGCACAAGTGGTAGAATCGTATCGCGATTTGGGTCTGAATGTAATCGCTGTCGATGCCAAAGCCGATTTTTATGCTGCCTTAGCCCAAATTTCCGACCCCGAAGCCAAGCGCAAGGCTATCGGAAAGGTATTTATAGATGTTTTCCAAGCCCAAGCACAAAGCCTAAGCGATATTAAATGGTTGGGACAGGGTACTATCTACCCCGATGTCATCGAGTCGGTTTCGGTAAAAGGACCTTCGGTAACGATTAAAAGCCACCACAACGTAGGCGGTTTGCCCGAAAAAATGAACCTCAAAATTGTAGAGCCACTGCGCATGCTTTTCAAAGATGAGGTTCGAAAAGTGGGAGCAGAGTTGGGGCTTCCTACCTTTATTCTAAACCGTCATCCCTTCCCCGGACCGGGATTGGCGATTCGCATTTTGGGCGACATTACGCCCGAAAAAGTAGCGGTTTTGCAGCAAGTAGATGCGATTTTTATAGAAGGTTTGAAAGCGCATAACTTGTATAGTGAAGTCTGGCAGGCAGGTGCTATTTTGCTCCCTGTGCAATCGGTAGGCGTTATGGGCGATGAACGCACGTATGAAAACGCCGTTGCGCTTCGTGCCGTAACCAGCACTGACGGCATGACGGCAGATTGGGCGCATCTGCCTTACGATTTTTTGGCAGAGATGTCGAATCAGATTATCAATCGCGTCAAGGGCGTGAATCGGGTTGTGTATGATATTAGCTCGAAGCCGCCTGCAACGATTGAGTGGGAATAAATAATGGGGGCAAGGGAAATGGTTTGGCTTTCCCTTGCTTCTCTTTGCCTGCCTTGTATCCCCTCTTTTGCACCTACTCTTTCATCTTTTAAGCCTATTTTAAAGTACCTTTTGAAACACAAGCACCCATGAACCACCACACAGACGATTACATCTACCTCGATAATGCTGCCACTACCGCACTTTCGCCCGAAGTCTTAGACGAAATGATGCCTTTTTTCACTACCCATTACGGCAACCCTTCCTCTACCCATGCACAAGGGCGCGTTGTACGCACTGCCATCGAGCGGGCGCGTAAGAAGGTAGCCGAACTGCTCAATACCTCACCTGCCGAGATTTTCTTTACTTCGGGCGGCACAGAGTCTGATAATACTGCCCTACGATGTAGCGTAGAAAGCAACGACATCAAACACCTGATAACCAGCAAATTAGAGCATCATGCCGTCTTGCATACTGCCGAAGAATTAGAAAAAAAAGGAAAAATAAAAATTAGTTATGTCAATACTGACGCAAAAGGAAATATAGATTACGTACATTTAGACCAGCTATTATTAAATCATAAAGGCAAATCTTTGGTTTCTTTGATGCATGGCAACAACGAAGTAGGCACCATCACCGACATCGCAACCGTAGGCGAACTTTGCGAGCAGCACCAAGCCCTTTTTCATTCCGACACCGTACAGACAATGGGCTACTATGCTTTGGATACGCAAGCAATTCCCGTTCATTTTTTAGTAGGCTCTTCACACAAATTTCACGGTCCCAAAGGCGTTGGCTTTCTCTATTTGCGCCATAGCACCCAAATCAAACCCTTTCAGACAGGTGGCGCACAGGAGCGCAATATGCGCGGCGGTACGGAAAATGCCGCAGGTATCGTAGGCTTGGCAAAAGCCTTAGAATTGGCTTTGAGTGAAAGAGAAGCCGTAAAAAATCATATTCTAACCCTAAAAAAACATTTTATAGAAAAACTAACGGCTATTTTTGGGTCGGAAATTTCTTTTAATGGCGAATCGGCAAATTTAGAACAAGGCTTGCCAAAAGTGCTAAATGTGCGCTTTCCTGCCTCCAAAGAGTTGGGCGATATGTTGCTTTTCAATTTAGACATCGCCAAGATTGCCTGTTCGAGCGGTAGTGCCTGTTCGAGTGGCTCGAATGTAGGTTCGCACGTGCTTCGCGCCCTTAATTGTGCAGGCGGACAGCCTAATATTCGCTTTTCATTTAGTAAGTACAATACCCTTTCTGAAATTGATTTTGTAGTAGAAAAGTTAGCCGAAATCTACGAAATCAAGATGGCATAAGCGGCTCATAAGGGTCTGAAATATACGCACAAACGTAAAATCTATCAAAAACGATTAAAAATTTGGCTTACAACCCTAAGACGCTTAAAAACGCTTAGGGTTTGTTTTGTACCATATTCATTTATTTTTGTAACTGACCGCTGACGGGAAATATTTGCAAAGGGTGAGTTTGATAGCACTTTCCTTGCCCTACGCACAAAGTTTATAGAAAGCACAAAAGCCTAAATTAGCACATTAGCCTGCCTTTTGGCTTCGCCGATTTACAATTAGCTTCGCTGACTTTCTGTTCGCAAACATAACATTGTGGGCAGGTAGTCTATTTAGCGAGGTTTTTGAGAAGTTTTTTTCATCTTTTCTAAAAAGGTAATATGGTTTTCTATAAAGGATTTTTCATTGTGGTTATCTGCAAATTCTAAGGCTTTTGATAAATCTTTCTCTGCTTCGGCTAATAATTGCCGACAAAGTTCCCAAGCTCTTGATTTAGTTTTTGAACTACTCTTGAAATTTTTACCTGTATTAATACAACTTTTTGCTAAATCCATTTTTGCGGTAGCCCTTTTTTCGAATAATGTTGCATTAGTGGTTAAAGAAGGATATTTTGAAAAAATATCTCCAACGAATTTAATTACGTCTTCGGGCGTACCTACTTTTTTTAGACTGACGACTGCTTTTACCACTTGGCTTTCTTCTATTTTGCCTGATAATGCAACAGAGAGTATTCTATTGGCTAAAAGTTCATAGTTTTTATCTTCCTTTTGAAAAGTTAATATTTCTGCAATGTTTATTAAGGTATTAGGATTAAGTGAATAAAAATCTAAATTTTTATTAGAAATAAATTCATAAAGTTCTTGTGGTTTTTTCTGTTTTGCTACAATTTCACAATACAAATCAAGAGTTCTAAAATTATATAAATCTGTATCTAATAAATGCAAAGCTTGTTGTTTTGCTTCGTCCAATTTTCCTAAAATAATTTTGTCCTGTATTTCTTGCAATTCTCTTACAATACGATGTCTTGGGTGTGCAGGCAGGATACAAGTGATGCTATCCGTCCCTATTTCAAAGGTCGGATTTGGGCAGCCTTCTTCTTTCATTGTTCGGAAAATAGTCGGAATACCTTGCCCTTCGAATTGAGCAAGTTGTAGTTTATTAAATAAATAAGCAAAACTTTGGTTTCTCCACTTAGGACTTGCTTTACCGCTTAAAAATTTTTCTTTATCAACTCCCCAATGGAGTTCACCCGGCGACATAATTTCAATTCTATCAGAAAATACAGTAATTCTAATAGGTTCAGGTATTTCATAATTTCGATGAACGATAGCATTGATAACAGCCTCCTGCAAGGCTCTAATGGGGTACTTTACTTGATTTGGCTTTGCGTTAGTTTTGTCAAATGCAGTGTAAGCCTGAGCATTCAAAAGCTCTACTGATTTTCTCGCTTGCTCGATAATTGAACCTGTCAAAATGTGCCTCTCAGCAGTCGTGGCACTTCTGTCTGTTCCACTATAAATAGAAAATACAATGTGTGCATCAGGAAAATTGACAGTAATAGAGGATTTTTTGCCGAATAATAAAAGTGTAAAATTTCTTGGGCGCAACACGCTATCTAATCCACCCCGTCTAAATAAAGGGGATACCAACTCCGCTATCTGTTCCTTATCTGAAAAATAATCTTCTAAGGATTTATCAGGAAAAAGTAGTCCCATTTCCTGCATACAATCCCGAAATAAAAGAACATCTATGTCGCTTTCAGTCGCAGTAGGGTGCATTTTTTTATCGAAATATTCTAATTTTTGTTTTTTCACTAAAAGTTGCGTAAGAACCCCATTGCGGGCTTCTCTTGTTTCTCTGCTCACTCGCACGTAATAGGCACTGCTTTCTCCATCTCTATAAGAATGTGCCTCTGATGTTCCCAATACAATAAAAATTAAAATCCTTGTATCACTATTTTCAGGATTTTCTAATTCTTGGACAATAGGCACAACAGGGGGACTCACATTGTCTCTGCAATATTTTAATACCCTACCTTCAATTTCTTTTAATTTGTTGGCAGATAGCCCTGTATATTCGAGTTTAGGAAAGCCATACTCATCTTTAGTTTCATTTGCACCGCAAACCACGTACCCACCACCAAAGTTTGAAATATCATTAGCAAAAGCAGAAATGGTTTTTACGATTGATTTGACAATTTCTTTGTCATCACCATTTTTTTTCCACTCTACTTTTTCACTTTCTCGCGTTGCGAGTTCTTTTAAATCTATTGAGTAAGTCATTTTTAAAATTTATTTTTTTGATATTTATTATTACACTTGCCACTAAACTTTTTGGCTTTGCCTTCGAGCGAAACAAAACGCACCTGCACTCGGCTAATATACAAAAGTTTTTCAGGTGTAAATGCAGAAACGCGTCACGCCTGACGAAAAATTTGTGTTGGCGGCTGTCTTTACTTCGTCCATCCGACACTTTTTCTCCATTGTTCAATTTCTTGCGTTCTCTTCTCAAAGTCTTTCGGTGGAGATTGATTTTCATTTATTACTTGTTTTCTCATTATTTCTGTTTGTTCTTCAAGTGTGTTAAGTCCGATTGATTTTCTTCTTTCATTTACTTTGGTTAAGTCGTCAAATATATTAGGGCTAAGGTTTCCGTTTTCGTCCCAATCAAATTGAGTTCCGTAAAGTTGTGGCTTACCTTCAAAAACTGCGATTCGGTCGGTTAGATACGCTAAACTTTTCGGATTTGCTTTGTTTTCACTAACAGCTTTTTCCAACAGTTTTGCACATTTTTTCATAAATTCAGGTTGTCCGACAGAATGTTGTATTACCAACCAAGCTGCTTCGTTAGCCTCCTTACCAACTTTGTCGATTGTCGGATAGCCGATTTTGTCTACTATGTTGCTTAATATTTTAGCATTTCTGTTATGCAACTCTTTCATTTCTTCGTTATAACCATTACTAAGTTGTCGGCTTTGAACCAGTTTCTCCCTTAATGCTAAATCTGCATTTTTCAAGTCAATTATATTTTCTGTAATGCTTTTATAATCCATTCTTTTGAAGTTGTTTTATTCTTGCAAAGTTTCATCATAAAATATCTACCACCAAGCATTTATCCAAAACTTCCCCACGCCTTTTCACTTCTATACCACAAAACAAGCGTTTTTTAAGCGAAGGCGGCAAGGAAATAGAGGTTAATTTTATCAAAAAAGCCTTTTAAGGTGTTACTGAAATAACAAACTTATATAAGCTCGCTTTGAAAGGGGCAAAGTTTCCTATTCAGGGCAGCGCAAAGTTACAAAACTTCCCACAAATTTCCAAGCCCAAAAACAGCATTTTGTAGAAAAAAGAAGATTTTGATTTATCGAAACTATGCTTTCTAAATTTGAAAAAATTTCAAAGTAATTCAACTTTTAAGTTGGCTATCTTGCACCTCTGCCACCTGTGGTATCCCTACGTAAGAAATGACGCAAATTTGCATAATATCTTGCCGAAACGCTAGTATCTCTAAAATTTCCTACTTCAAAAGCAGTGCTATTCCAACCGCCTCCGCGCAAACGAAGCAAGTCTGCCGCAGGTGCAAAACGCCAAACAGTAGCCTTACCCTCCGCATCTAAGTTTCCACTGCCAACATTGCCCTGATAGCGCAACGCCACTGCCTCAAGAGTAACACACGCCTCCCATACATTACCCGATAGCTCCAAAACGCCATAAGGTGAAGCCCCAGCCTGTAAGCGTCTTTTAAAATAAAGTGCCTCATTTTCAGACTCTTGTGTGGCTTCTTCGGCTCTATTTTGGGCTGCTCCAAAACCGACGCGCGTTACACCTGCTAATTGCCTAAAATCTATACCCGAATTGTAGTTGGCAAAACCTGCACTATCAACTCTTGAAATGGCAGGGTCGAAGGTTTCTGTTTTGCGCAACGTTTCATTTTCGCTGCCTTCATTTTCTACTCCATAACCATTGATAAGGTAGATAGTCTGCCAAGGAAATTCTCCTTTTTTGGGAAAAACTCTCCCGCGTGCTATTTTCTCAAATTCAAGCTCCGTAAGTGGACGCAACGCAGCCCACTCTAAATAAGCCAATAAATCTTCTCCATCAAGCCAGTTACAGGCGCGTTCTTTTCCATCTTGCGGCTCATTGAAAACGCCATTCAAATTGCCATCACAGGCATAACGCGCAGGCTGCAAAGTGAGCGCGTCTGCACTTTGCGCCACAACGAGCGTGCTTCGCGCCGCCTCTGCCCTATCCAAAGGCGCAGGTGAAAGGGCAGGTGTGGCAGGCGGACTATCGGGCGCAGCACGTGTCCTATTTTTTTGCTGTTCAAAAGTTAGGGTATTTAAAAAATCTGCATACTGAATTTGTGTAATTTCGTATTTCATTACCCAAAAAGAGGCAAAACCTTTGGGAAAAGTAGCGGGAATATTGCCTTTTGGCGACCAATCATCAGCAGCACTGCCATAGAGTTGGTTTGCCGCCGTTCCTACCGAAATTTCGGCTTCGCTTTCTATCCAAAAAGGTTCGGTATCGAGCGAATCCAATGCCTTTGCGCCCCCTTTGCGTAGGGCGTTTTGTGTGCCTATTCCATCGCCAACCCAAAAACCACCTTCGGGAATCCAAACCATTTCCACAGCAAAAACCCTAAAATCGTACTGCCCCAAAAGCGATAAGTTTTCTGAAAATGAAAGAGTTAGTTCGGTTTCTATATCAGAAAAAAAACCTTTTTGTTGAGGATATACAAAAATTCCTTTGCCATCACTCACCGCTTCCACTTCCAAATCGACATTTTGAACCAGATGCGCCGCCTTAGTAGCACTCAAATCCAGATGCTGCCACGCTCCCCCATAACGGCGATATTTGACAAAAAGCCAAACACCATCATGGTTCAAATCATTGTGCCAAGCATTTTCCCAAGCCAAACGAAGGTGCAAACGCCCCGCATCTATTAAAGCTAAATCGCTAACTATCAAGCCATTAGCGCAAAGCGAAGGTATTAGAAGTAAGTGAAAAGTTATTAAAATAAAGTATATTTTTTTTAATTTTATTTTCATATTTGTATGAGAAAGATTGTATTAAGCGGCATTATACTTTTTCCACAAGACTACCCCTATGATAGTTACCAGCATCAGTAAAATCATAAGCAGATACATAAGTGCATCTACAATGAGATAATTTCTATATTTTTGGTATAATTTTTTGACTTTTGAAAACATAAAATTGAAAGTTTATGAAACTATAAAAGCGATAAGAACTTTTTTCTTATCGCTTTTTATGCTAATTTGCTATTAAAACCTTTCAAGGTTTTACCACTTTTAAGACCTGACTATAAGCAGCACTTTGAAAGCGAATGTATAAAATCTGACTTGTCAGGTGAACAGGGATTTGCAGGACAAAGTTAGGATTTTGGGCGATATTTTCCATAGAAATTACTTGTTTGTCCAAAATTTGTCCTAAAATGTTGCAAATTTCTATTTCTACCGTAGGCGAAAGTAGCGAATAGGTAGCCACAAAATCAGGCGCAAAACGAACTTGAAGTTGATTGTCTTTTTCCAAAGGGTTAGGGAAAGAAGTTTCTATCATTTTCGTTTTTGTAGCAAAAAAATCAGGACTTCCATTGACAACTCTATTTTGCGCCCTTTGAAAATGAGGAATCCCGTATCCAAAGTTTTCGTCGGGCGTGCGATATTGGTGTCCCGATTGTTTGAGATATTCGCGTACTTCGGAGGCTTTTAGGGTTGGGTTTGCCTGCCAAAAACCTGCCGCCAAACCGCTTAGAACAGGCGCGGCGAAGGAAGTGCCATTTCCTAAGGAAAGCATATCGCGCACGCCCCAAGTGGCTGTTCCGCTGCCCATTGTTACCAAGTCGGGCTTGATGCGTCCGTCGGCGGCGTTGCCACGTGAGCTAAAACTTGCCAAATCATTCAGCACATTAACCGCCCCTACCGCCAAGACATTTCGCGCATCAGCAGGGAAGGTAATTTTTCGCCATGCCAAATTTCCTTCATTGCCCGCACTTGTTACCACCAAAATTCCCCTTTCGGCAGCCCAATCTGCGGCACGTGAGATGAGGGCAGTGCGCCCATCGAGGTCTTCGTGTTTGTAATTGAAGGCAGGGTCATCAAAATCGTAATAGCCCAAAGAAGATTGAATAATATCCACGCCAACGCTATCGGCACGTTCGGCAGCAATGAGCCAATACGCCTCCTCGATGGGCATTTCTCCTCTTACATCTTCGGTTTTGTATAAAAAATATTTCGCTTTGGGTGCGCCGCCTACTAATTGTCCCTCCAAATTAGAAGCCAAGACGGAAAGCACGCGGCTGCCATGGTCGCTGCTATCATCTACCTGCGGCTTGCGCAAGACAAAATCATAGGTTTCGCCGATGTCCATACCTGCAAAGACGCGCATATTGACCCATTGGCGGAAGCCCCCATCAAAGACAGCAATCCAGATGCCTTCACCACGATAGCCTGCGGCGTGCATTTTATCTATGCCAACCATCTTATTTTGGTCGTTGGCTGCGCCAAAAGTTGCCGAATCTTGTAGGGTGCGGCTTACTTTCTGCCAAGAAGTGCTAAGAAGGGTAGGATTTTGGAACAAGTCGGGCAAGGACAAATCCAGCCCCTCGCTTGCCAAGCCTGTGCGATTTTGGTGCTTTTCGTAATCTTCTAAAAAGGAAGCCCTTTTTCGCTGCTGATGCGCAATTTGTTCGATTTTAAGGACAAAAGGCAGGTTTTGAATCTGTGCAAAGACCTCCTCTGTGGCAAAGACCAACGCACCATTTTGCCATTTGGTCGGATAAAGTATCTCTGCACCTGTGGCGGCGATTTGTCGTAAATAGTCGGGATTGACGGGTAAATCGCGCTCATCAAGGCTAATTTGTTGTTTTATTCGCCTATCTATGGCTTTTTGAGAAAGAAAGGCACGCGGATTTTGTAGGTTGAAAGGCGTTCCGTTTTTGTCTTTAAAAAGGACAAGTTGTGTTTTTTGTGCCGAAACCCAAGCCGATAGAAAAAGGCTCACAGAAAGTAGGAGCGATACTTTTGAAAAATAGCTTAAAGGAGGAGCAATTTGTTTTTTTTTCATCTTTTTAATCGCATTTTTTATCAATAGGAAAGTGAATCACAAGCATTTTTTGGAAATTTTAGGCTTTATAGTAGCGAAAAAGCCCAAAATGCACTTTGCACCAAAACCGCAATGTTAAGTCCTGCGCAAACTCTTAGGTTGTCAAATTTGAAGCGAAATAAAATTTGGGCTAAAAACCCTTTTTTGTTTCAACCTCGCTTAGGACAAGGCAGTGCCTTGTCCCTACGTTGGCTACTTTTTTTTAGCATTTAACCCCCTGCACAGCGTTAAGTTTTAGCAAAATATTGCGTTTTCAAGTTCTTAACAAAATAAAATTTGGATACAATCTTATTTTGGGTCTGAATAAACAATTTTATTTCAATCCAAGTCAGGACAAGGCAGTGCCTTGTCCCTACGTTGGCGTGAGATTTTCAAAACTTAACAAGACTGCACCTTGAAGACAGTTAGTCAAATCAAAAACGGCACTTGAAAGCAAGAAGTTTATAGGAAAATAGACTTTTCTGAAATCTTAACTTTTTAGAGTCCGCCCCCAAAGAAGCCGTCTAAGTTATTTACCGTTGTTTTCATGCGCTCGATATTGATGGCGCGGCGAATACCAGCGATAGCCTCTGTTTTGCGGGTGCGCAAAATATCCACTTGGGCTTTGATTTTGGTATTGTCGCTGCTCAAACCCAATTCAATAGCACTCTCTAAGACGTTAATCGTACCACGACTATTTTCCTCTAACATCGAGATATACTGCCCATAAAGGCTCTCGAATTGGCGGTATAAATGTGCGGCTCGTTCAGTGTTTTTGTTGGCATCTAAGAGGTGCGGATTTTGTTTTAGCACCAAACCGTAATCTACCTTTCCATTTTTGGTAGCGGCTTTTTCCAAGCCCTCTAAGTAGCGGCGCACTTCGTCTTTGTTGTAGCTACGAAAGACGGTAGAAAGATACTCGCCTACGGGAACATTTCCGTTTTCGTCAAAAGAGCCTGTTTGGAATTTGAGCGAAGTAGCATAGGCAGTAGTTAGTTCTAAAAGCGTATTATGAATACTTGCATTTTGTACCTGATAGCTTTCCAAGTTGGAGGCAAAACGCATATTGAGCTGATTGAGCTGGCTATAATAACCTGTATATTTTTCCATTTCGGTCTTGAAAGTCAGGATATTGTTTGCAGAAAGGTCTTTCCTTTGTGCCGCAATTCCAGAAACATAACTCAAAAGCGAAGTTCCGACATTGACAATCGGAATGGCAGAGGTAAAGGTCTTGACAGCGGGCTGCTCTAAAATTGCCTTTGCAATTTGCATGACCTGCCCATTGTTTCGGTCTTTGCCTACGGCGATATGCTGTTCGATGAGTTTGAGCATTTTTTCATTGTAGGAAAAGCCCATGCTCTGGTCGGCAGGGTTGTTTAGGGTTGCCAAAAGGTTGCGATAACTTTCTATCTGGCTAATGGCATAGAGGGTATTGAGCCTATCGTTGAGCTGCTCGAAGAGGTCGGCAGAGCTAACTAAGTTGGTTTTGATGATTTTGTAACGCGCCTCGTCGGAAAGCTCTACTCTTTTGGTTACGTCCTTTACAATGGCTTCGTTGCGTTCTAAGGCACTGCGTTGGGTTTCTACGGTATAAGAAAGGTCTAAGATTTTTTTAGTGCTATTTTTTAAAGAGTCTTGCAATAAATTGAGAAGCGATTGATAGCTTTGATTTTGTTGGTTTAGTCGTTGTTGTTGCTGCTGCATTTCTTGCAACATCTTGAAAAGTTGGGCGGTGCTAAGGCTATCTTGTGCATGCAAGGCGGCAGGCGTGCCTATCCCAAGCAAAAAAAGGAGCAGTAGGCAGGTAAGGGAAAGCGAAGTATGTTTCATAAAATCAGGGGATTGGTAAAAGATGAATGGGAGTGTAGAAAAGAGAGGGGTAGAAGCGTTTTGAGTTTTTGCGCTAAGGCATCTTGCGAAACAAAATTGCGAATTTATTGGCAGAAATCATAAAAAAGGCAAAAGAAATAAAAGGGGCAGCCCGAAAAACCTATCATTCAAACCCATAAGATTTTAGAAACCTTATCGTTTGAAGAAAATGATTATCTTTGCAGAAAGAAAAAACAGCAAATTATGAGGATAGAGGTAAAAATGGAATTGCTTTTGGGCGGTTGTAGGGCGTTATTAAAGCAACTATTTTGTGATACCCCTGCCTCGTTCCTATATAAAGACTGTACGACTAACCTTTAGAAATAAAAATTATCACGATAATTTGAACTAAGCTATGGCAGCAACGGTACAGACCTTAATAAAAAAAGGCTTTTCAGTGCATTTGAAAGGACTTTCGGGCGCATTTAAACAAAAAATAGATATTCTTGCCCATCATTTTGGCAGCCTCGATAGTTTTTTAGCTGCAAAGAGAGAAGACTTTGAAAACATTACTTTTATAGGTGGCGAAAAAGCTATCAAGTTAACCGAGTCAGACTTTGAAAAAATTATCGCCTTTCAACGCAGTGGTTTGCTTGATAGCAAACTAAGCATACGAGAGAACTTTATTAAGGTATTGGTTAGCGAATTTGTAAATCGTCAGTTGCAAATGATTGAGAACTTAGAATTAGAAACATTAAATATAAATCCTATTTTAGCAGGTGCCTTAAATTTGGATAATGAAAAAGATTTGATTCGCTACTATGTCTATCAGGCTATCTCTCGCAGTGTTGTTACCTCGGTAGGCTTTTTGGTACAAAACTTGATTTTATATGCAAGTGAGTACGTGCATGAAGGAAAAGAAGACGAACTTGGGGAACAAACAAAATGGGATATTGTAGTCGAAAAGGTTAATGAGGTAAAAGCCTACTTGGAAATTAAGAGTGGAACCAATGATGTGAACAAAACACAAATGCAGCACTATAAACGCGAAATAGAGTTAATAGAAAACCAAGGCTTTAGGGCTTTTATCGGCGAAACCTACGGAAAAAGAGAGGATAAAACCGTTACACACGGTTTAATGAAGCAGTATCTGCCCGACTGGGACAAACGCACTTTGATAGGAAAAGAACTATGGGGCTTCATAACTGATGACAAAGACTACCACCATAAGTTGGTAGAAATGCTGTTAAGTGCCTCAAAGCACGTCCTATCAAATCAGACGATTATCGATAAAATAGAAAGCCGAATGGAACCCATTTTAGACAGTTTTCAAACAAAATACACTTCTTACGACCAATTTTTAAAATCTTTATGGTAACAAATAATTTTAGCTACAATGTTGTTTCAATATTTTCAGGTGCCATGGGTCTGGATTTAGGACTTGAAAAAGCGGGCATGAAAGTTGCCGTTTGTGTAGAGATGGATAAATTGGCTTGCAAGACCATTCGCGCAAATTCTAACATTCCTGTTATTGAAAACGATATAAACAAAATTACCACTGACGAAATACTAACCACGGCAAGCCTCTCAAAAGAGGAGGTTTTCGCAATCGTAGGGGGACCGCCTTGTCAAGCCTTTAGCACAGCAGGGAAAAGATTGTCTTTGCAAGATTTTAGAGGCAATGCTATTATCAGGTACTTGCAGATTATAGAAGAAATTAGTCCTCCATATTTTATCTTAGAAAACGTAAGGGGAATTTTATCAACCCCCCTAAATGTCGTTCCACCTGAATATGAAAAAGAATACAATCATATTGTAGAGATGCAGGGTAGTATGATGTATTTTCTTTGGCAGGAGTTTAGTAAATTAGGCTACCAGCTAAGTTTTACACTCTTCAATAGTGCTAATTATGGTGTTCCGCAAGCCAGAGAGAGAGTCATTATTTTCGGCAGTAAAAAGGGCAGAATACCGCTGCCAACTCCCACACATAGCCAAACAGGGCAAGAAACGGGAAAGAAATGGACATCTTTAAAAGAGGCTTTTCAGGGGCTTGAAAATGTAAAACAAGACTATTTGGAAATACCACAACGAATAAAAAAGTATCTGACCTATCTGAAAGAAGGACAAAATTGGCGGGATTTGCCTCCAGAAGTACAAAAAGAAGCAATGGGTAATTCCCTCGAATTGGTAGGTGGCAAAACAGGTTTTTTTAGGCGGCTTTCTTTTTCCGAACCCTCACCTACATTACTCACGAGTCCGATAATGAACGCTACACTATTGGCGCACCCAACCGAAATGCGTGCCTTGTCGGTGCAGGAATACGCGCGTATCCAACAATTTCCTGATAATTGGAAGTTTGTGGGCAAACTTACAGATATTTACAAACAAATAGGAAATGCGGTTCCTGTTGGCTTAGGGTATGTGGCAGGAAGAACCTTAATAGACTTTCACGAAGAAAATTACGACGCAAAAAGAGAGAAAAACAACATAATACCTTATTCGAGGTATTTAGATTGTTGCGATTTTGAGTTTATCCCAAAATTTAAGAATCAAGTTATTCAAAAAGAGCAAGTTAAATTAAGTTTGTTTTAAAATATAAAAAATGTACTTAACACAATTTTTAGCAAAAAACGTATTTTTTTATTTCAATCTCACTCAGGACAAGGCACTGCCTTCTCCCTACACCCGTAAATAATTTTTTAGAACTGAAGGCTGCTCCGCCTGCCCCCCCAAAAAATCTACCTACAAAATAAAGGACTTGGACAAACCAAAATCAGGAAAAAAAGGTTATTTTTGCAGTTGTTATGTAGTCTTTACGCATTTTGTACCCAAAAGCCCATCGCCTTGCAAGAAGAAAATATCGAGATTTATGGCGCAAGAGAGCATAATCTCAAAAATATAGACCTAACCATTCCACGCAATCAGCTCGTTGTCCTAACGGGTATCAGTGGCAGCGGCAAATCCTCTTTGGCTTTCGATACCCTCTACGCCGAAGGACAACGCCGCTACATGGAGAGCTTCTCTGCCTATGCGCGAACTTTTATGGGCGGTTTGGAGCGTCCTGATGTGGATAAAATTGCAGGACTAAGCCCTGTCATTTCCATCGAACAGAAAACCACCTCTCGCAATCCGCGCTCTACTGTGGGTACGGTTACCGAAATTTACGACTTCCTGCGCCTACTTTTTGCACGTGCAGGTATCGCCTATTCCTACCTCACAGGGGAGGAGATGGTCAAACAAAGCGAAGAACAAATCATAGATTTGATTTCAGAAAAATACCAAGACCAGAAAATAACCCTGCTTGCCCCCCTTATCAAAGGCAGAAAAGGACATTACCGCGAACTTTTTGTCCAACTTAGAAAGATGGGCTATGTAAAAGTGCGCGTAGATGGCGAAATGAAGGAATTAGTGCCGCAGATGCAGCTCGATAGGTACAAAAACCACAACATCGAAGTTGTCATCGATAGGTTGCAAGTCAAGGAAAAAGACCAAACACGCCTACGCGATTCAATAAAGGCTGCCTTAAAGGAAGGCAATGGTATTTTGATGCTCGAAGACGAAGCAGGCACAGTACAATTTCTCTCCAAATTTTTGATGTGTCCTACCACAGGTATCGCCTACGACGAACCTGCCCCTAACCTTTTTTCCTTCAATTCGCCCTACGGCATGTGCCAAACCTGCAACGGTTTGGGCTACATAGAGGAGCTAAAAAACGAAGACCTCATTCCCGACCGCAGCCTAAGTTTGAGCAGAGGCGCGATTCTGCCTTTGGGCGAATGGCGCGATATTTACATTTTCAGAAAATTAGAGGCTTTTTTGAAAAAACGCAACCTAAGCCTAAGTCAGCCCCTTAGCGATTTTTCCGAAGAGGTGCTACAAGAAATTCTATACGGCTCGAAAGATAGCCGCGAAGAGATAAAAGTAACTGCCAAGACCTCCGACCGCGAATGGCGTAGCACCTTCGAGGGCGTAATTCCACTTTTAGACTCACAACAAGAAAATGCCGAATCTGGCTCTACAAGGGGGCGCAAAAGCTATCTCTTGCAAGATTTTGTGAGCAAATGCCCTTGCCCTACCTGCGGCGGCGCACGCCTTAAAATAGAATCGCTGCACTTCAAGGTTGATGGAAAAAACATTTCTCACTTGGCACAAATGGACATAAACGCCCTTTCAGGCTGGTTTCAAAACTTAGAAAGCAGGCTTACAGAAAAGCAAAATGCCATTGCCAAAGAAATTTTAAAAGAAATACGCAAGCGCGTAGGCTTCTTAGAAGATGTAGGTTTAGACTATCTCACTTTGGATAGACAAATGCGCTCCCTTTCGGGCGGCGAGGCGCAAAGAATCCGCTTGGCTACCCAAATCGGCACACAACTTGTCGGCGTTTTGTATATTTTAGACGAACCCAGCATTGGCTTGCACCCACGCGATAACGTCAAACTTATCAAAGCCTTGCGCAATTTGGCGGACTTGGGTAATTCCGTCTTGGTAGTAGAACACGACAAGGATATGATGCTTGCCGCCGATTATCTCATCGACATCGGTCCTGGGGCAGGCAAGCAAGGGGGAAAAGTAGTGGCAGCAGGCACGCCTACCGATTTTTTGAAAGGCAACAACCTAACGGCGCAATACCTAAAAAATGAACGCCAAATCGCCATTCCTACCCAACGCCGCAAGGGAAGTGGTAAGTTTTTAGAACTAAAAGGTGCGAAAGGCAATAATTTGAAAAATGTTTCTATTTCGCTACCTTTGGGTACATTCATTTGTGTTACAGGCGTTTCAGGCAGTGGCAAATCTTCCCTTATTCACGAAACTTTGTATCCAATCCTGAACAAATACATTTATCAGGCACTCAAAAATCCGCTCGAACACGATAGCATCGAGGGGCTAAAAAATATAGACAAGGTCATTGAAGTAGACCAATCGCCAATAGGCAGAACACCGCGCTCGAATCCTGCTACCTACACCAGCGTCTTTACCGACATCCGCACCCTTTTTACGGCATTGCCCGAAGCCAAAATTAGAGGCTACAAACCGGGGCGTTTTTCCTTCAACGTCAAGGGAGGGCGTTGTGAAGATTGTCAGGGCGGCGGCAGAAAAATTATAGAAATGGACTTCCTTCCCGATGTTCACATCGAGTGTCCCACTTGCAGGGGCAAACGCTACAACCGCGAAACGCTCGAAGTGCGATACAAGGGCAAATCCATTGCCGATGTCTTGGATATGAGCGTAGAAGAGGCGATGGAGTTTTTTGAGAAGCACCCCCAAATTCACCGAAAAATCAAGACCCTACACGAAGTAGGACTCGGCTATATCACCTTGGGACAACACGCCACGACCCTTTCAGGAGGCGAGGCGCAGCGCGTTAAGTTGGCTACCGAACTTGCTAAAAAAGACACAGGAAAAACTTTTTACATCTTAGACGAACCTACCACAGGATTGCATTTTCAAGATGTCTTGTTTTTATTAGAAGTATTAAATAAGCTCGTAGAAAAAGGAAATACTGTTTTGGTAATTGAACATAACTTAGATGTTATGAAGGTTGCTGATTATATCCTCGACATGGGCTTAGAAGGCGGACAGGCAGGCGGTACGCTCATCTGTCAGGGTACGCCCGAAGAAGTGGCACAACACAAGGAAAGCTACACAGCTAAGTTTTTAAGAGCAGAATTAAAAGCATAGACTTTGACAGCAGTGGCGTTAAGGGCTAATGGCGTTGTTACGACGATAAAAGCCCTCAAATGCACCTAATTCCAAACCCCAGTGATATATTAGATTCTAAAAATTAGGCTCGAATGTAGGGACAAGGCATTGACTTGTCCTATGCCCCAAACCCTAAGGGTCTTCAAGACCCTTAGGGTTTAAGTCCAAATTTTATTTCGTGCCAATTTTGACAAAATTTTGACAAAACAAGACTTTTTGCAGAACTTAACATTACTGCCCCCAAAGGGAGGATTTCAAAGTCAAATTTTATTTCGTCTATAATTTGACAAAACAAGGTTTTTCACAGAGCTTAACATTATTGCCCCAAACTTCTGTGGTATTAAGTTCTAAAAATCAGATACAAATGCAGGGACAAGGCATTGCCCTATTTCTACCATCAAAATCTCGCTGCCCACTTGATTTTATCGCAAAATGCTCACCTGCAAAGCATTTGGACAAAACAAAAATAGAAGCAAGATAACTTGCTTCTATTTTAAGATAAAGTAACAAAAATTAGCAAAAAATTATTCTAATACGCCCTTGCAAAAAGAACGCGCCTTTGCGAAGGTTTGCCCGAAAACACACAAGTCCCCGCTTCCTCTTTGGCATCAAGGGGAATACAGCGAATGGTAGCTTTCGTAAGCTCTTTAATTTTCTCCTCTGTTTCGGCAGTGCCGTCCCAATGCGCACTTACAAAACCTGCCTTTTGGTCTAAAACGCGCTCAAACTCCTCAAAAGTATCGACAGGGGTTGTCATTTGCTCACGGAAAAGAAGGGCTTTCTGATAAATATGGTCTTGGATTTGTGCCAAAAGTTCTGGAATTTGGTCTATAATCGTATCCAAACTATGGGTAGTTTTCTCGAAAGTATCGCGCCTTGCTACTTCAATCTGATTGTTTTGCAAGTCACGCATACCCAAAGCCAAACGCAACGGCACGCCTTTCAACTCCCACTCGGCAAACTTAAAGCCCGGACGATGTGTGTCGCGGTCGTCATATTTAAGCGCAATCCCTTTGGACTTCAAAGCCGCTTGAATATGGCGGATTTTTTCGGAAATTTGTGCCAATTCCTCCTCATTTTTGTAAATAGGAACAGCAACCACTTGAAAAGGAGCTAATTTGGGCGGCAAAACTAAGCCGCTATCATCAGAATGTGCCATAATAAGCGCACCCATCAGGCGCGTACTCACGCCCCACGAAGTCCCCCAGACGTATTCCAACTTGTTTTCCTTATCCGCAAACTTGACATCAAAGGCTTTTGCAAAATTTTGCCCTAAAAAGTGCGACGTACCCGCCTGCAAAGCCTTCCCATCTTGCATCAAAGCCTCAATGCAATAGGTATCTTCTGCACCTGCAAAACGCTCATTAGGCGTTTTCACCCCCTTTACCACAGGGAGAGCCAAATATTCTTCGGCAAATTTGGCATAAACTTCCAACATCTGCTTGGTTTCCGCTACCGCTTCCTCCTTACTCGCATGTGCAGTATGCCCTTCCTGCCACAAAAATTCGGCAGTGCGCAAAAAAAGGCGCGTGCGCATTTCCCAACGCACTACGTTTGCCCATTGATTCACTAAAATAGGTAAATCACGATACGATTGAATCCAATTTTTATACGTATTCCAAATCACAGCCTCACTGGTAGGGCGCACGATAAGTTCCTCTTCGAGCTTCGATTCGGGGTCAACGATAAGTTTTCCCTTCTGATTGGGGTCATTTTTGAGGCGATAATGCGTAACTACGGCACACTCTTTGGCAAAGCCCTCCGCATTTTTTTCTTCGGCTTCAAAAAGGCTTTTAGGGACAAAAAGCGGAAAATAGGCGTTTGTATGACCTGTTTCTTTAAACATTTCATCTAAAACGCGCTGCATTTTTTCCCAAATAGAGTAGCCGTAAGGTTTGATGACCATACAACCACGAACCGCCGAATGTTCGGCAAGGTCAGCACGTTTGACCAGCTCGTTGTACCACTCTGAATAATTTTCGCTGCGCTTAGGCAATCCCTTGGTGCTGCTCATAAAAGAATTGTGTTTGCTATCAGTAAAAAAACTGACTTTTATTTTTGATATGTTTTTTAAAATAGATGCCCCTTGGGACGCTCTTATCCACCATACAACAAGGGACTATCGCGCCACAAAGATAGAGATTTTTACCAAACCATGCCGCTAAATTGCTTACCCTTTATGCAGGCAGCACAATTTTACTGCGCCCTCCCCCCATTTTTTGCACCAAAATCTGAACAGGAATACGGTCTTGGCTCTTAATTAGTTCCACGTGTGAAATAATACCTATCATTTTTCCCTCCCCTTGCAATTTTTCAAGTGCGTCCAGAGCCATTTCCAAAGTTTGGGGGTCTAATGTGCCGAAGCCCTCGTCTATAAAAAGCGATTGTAGGGAACGCCGATGGCTCGTTAGCTCCGAAAGTGCCAACGCCAACGCCAAACTTACCAAAAAACTTTCGCCGCCCGAAAGACTACTCACCAAACGTTCCTGCTGGTCTTGATGTAAATCTACTACTACAAAGTTAAGCGATTTTGTATCTTTTCGCTTCAAAATATAACGCGGATTGAGCTGTAACAGACGCTCATTCGCTAAATCTATCAAATAACCCAACGTAATGCCTTGTGCAAAAACATTCAAATCTATACCATCTCTACTCTTTGGCGCAAGCACTTCGCAAAGTGTTTCCCAATGTCGCATTATAGACTCTTGCTTGTCTTTTTCTCTTAATTTTTGTTCAAATTTTTCTATTTTCTGCATTTGGTCTTTTATTTTTTGCTCATAAATTCCTTTTTCTTCTCTTTTTTGGTCTAAAATACATTTATTTTCTTTGTTTTCTTGTTCTAATTTCTGAATATAATCTGCAATGCTTTCGCCTTGTTGTGGCAACTTATCTGCTATGTCTTCTTTTGTTCTTTTTATTTCATTTTCAAAATTATTTCGTTCAATGTCTAATTTTTGTACTTTTTCTTGCAACTCTTTTTCTAAAATTTCCCACTGCTCTGCTTCTTTTTCCCAAGCCAGTGTCTGCTGAAACAAGTCCAGAGAAGTAAACCCCAAATGTAGGAATTTTTGTCTTAATTCCTTTCCAATATTTAGTTTTTCTGCCGACTTTTCCTCAATTTGAGGGTAAAGCGTTGCTATTGTTGTTTCATTCTCAATCCTTAAATTCCGATACTTTTCTACCTTTTCTTTTGCAGAAGCGAGATTTTCTTGTATCTTTTCTTTTTCTTTTTTGAAAAATTCCCGTTCGTTTTCTACCCTTTTTTCGCCCAATAAAGCCCTTTTTTCAACTTCTTTGTTTTCTTTTTCTGTTTGTAATGCGTTGTACTTTTTTTGTATTTGTTCTAAATTTTGGTTTAAATCCTGATTGTTTTTCTCAATCGCTTTTAAAGTAGCCTCTGCCGCAGCCGCAGCCTGACTCACACCTTCCAACTGCTTTTGTATCTGCTCAAATTGTTGCTTTTCCTGCTCCAAATTTTTCAATATTAGCTCAAAATCGGAATTCTTATCTACTATTTGATTAAAATTTAAGAAGTTTTCCTGCAAAAGTTTGAAATTTTTTCTTCCTTCTGCTACTTTTGCCTGCAAATCGTTTTTTTCTTTTGCATACGCACTCAATATTTGATACAAATTTTGCTTTTTTTCTAATGTTTCTATTTCTAATTTTGTAGCCATAATTTCACCTTCTGCTTTTTTTATTTCAGTTTTTTCCTCTTCTATATTTTTTTCTAAAAAAGATGTAAAATCTTTAATCGCAGCCTCGTTTTCCCAATCCAAAGTTTGTACCGATACGGCATAAAAAGAATTTTGAGCCAGAAAAAGCCTTACCTTATCGCCCCTATTTATTTCGCTTTTTTCTATCGCTTTTCTTAAAATTTCGTTTTCTGTTTCTTTTTTATTTTTATCTAATTGTATTTGTTTTAACAATTTTTCACTTTTTATTTTCTCCACCTTTAAAAGTTCTAATTTCTGTTCGGTTTTAGAGAGTTGAATATCATGCCCTTCCTCGCGATAAGGGTGTATGCACGAACCGCAAAGCGGACAAGGTTCGTCTTCCCTTAATTTTTTTCTATCTTCTTCTAAATCAAGCACTTTTTGCTCCAAAAGATAAATTCGCTCCTGCTGATATACACTATCGGCTGCCCTATCAAATTCCGCCTGTGCCTTTTTTAAATCCTGCGTCAGGCAGACCAAGTCTTGCTGTATTTGTGTATTTTCCGCTATTTTTTTGTTTTTTTCTGTTATGATTTCTATAATTTCTTTTATACTTTGTAATTGTTTTTCAGTCTGATGCAGTCTATTTTGTTTTTCTTTTTGTTCCTTTTCTTTTGCATTAAGCTGCTTTTTTTCTTTTTCAATCTTTTCAAAAGTTATCTTACTGTTTTGTAGTTGTTTTAAAATAGAATCATAATTTTCTTCAAAATCCTCGCTTTGCATAGTAGGCTGCAACAGAAGCAAGGCTTCTTTATGTTTATTTAAAATATCATTTTTTAGTTCGTCTGCATATTTTAGCTTTGCGCTGTACTCGAATAAAAAAGTTTTTCTATTTTCTAAAAGCGTTTTAAAAATTTCCTTATTAAAATTTTTAATGTAGCTATTTTTTGTCAAATATAAGGTAAAATTATTTTTATTTTCTTTTAACTTTTCTATATCTTGTTTGACAGCTATTACATTATTTACAGAATCTTGCACTTTTTTCTGCTCATTTTGCATATTGGCAAACTCCGTTTTGCAGTCTTTTTCTAAACTTTCTATCTCTTTTTCCAATGGTGCAATTTCTGTTTGTACCCATTTTTCAAAATTTTCTGCGTTTTGAGTTGTCGCATCTAAATTTTTTTGAGCCTCTTTCAATAAGTTTTCATAAGTTGATAAATTTAAAATAACTTCTTTTAGTTTTTCTTCTGCTACTATTTTTTGATTTTCTATATTAGCAATTTCGTTATCAAGTTTTTGAAAAACCTTCCAAGAAGGTGCTATCGGCACTGCTTTTCGATAAGAAGCTAGCCTCTTAAAATCTTCTTGATGATGTAAGATTTGTGCCTGAATGTGTGCTTTTTCTTGCTCATTAGTAGCTAACTTCATAAGATATTCATTAAGTTTTTTAGTTTTTTCCAAGATATTGCTATGATTTACCCAAGCCTTATCCAAAGACAAAACTTCTTGTGTCAGGAAAGCCTTTTTAAGTTTCAGATTTTCAAACTCTGTTTCACTTAATAAATCAATACCTTGTAAGCCTTCTTCTAACCTTTCCTTTTTTTGTCGCTCTTCTTTTAATTTTTCTTTTGCTTTTTGAATTATTTTTTCGTAAATATGCGTATTCGTTATTTTAGAAAGTAATTCTTTTCTTTCTTTTTCTTCTGCTTTGAGAAAACTCATAAAATTGCCTTGTGCCAGCATAATAGAGCGTAGAAATTGGTCGTAGGTCAGTTGTATGATAGTCTGTATCTTAATTTCTACCTCTTTTATCATAGTAAAGATAAAATTTGTTCGTTTTAATGAACTAAAAAATCTATTATATTCAAAACCTCGCGGCTTGCGCCTAACTTCCCATCTTGCCGCATACGCTTCACCTTCTACCTCAAATATGAGTTCGGCGTATGCTTGCTCTTTTCCTTTGCTTACTACATTTTCCCATATTTCATCTTGTTTTATATTGTAATTTAAGTTTTCATGCCTACTTGTTTTGGCGTAGAGTGCCAAAGTGATGGCATCTAAAATGGTTGTTTTGCCCGCTCCCGTTTCTCCTGTAATGGCAAAAAGTGAGGTAGTTGCCAAACTGCCTTGTCTGAAATCTATCGTATGCTCACCTAATAGCGAATGTAAGTTTTTTAGAGAAATGCAAAGAATTTTCATAGAATTTGGATAGCGTTTTAGGAATTAAAATATGAAGTACGGAATAAGTTAGAAACTTATTCCGTAATTTTTTAGTTTAAATTTTTAGAAAAAGATTGCAGCCAATTCATAGCTTCTTCTGTATTAACAAAATAACGGCTTTGAAAACGCTGCCCTACTTCTTCTTCCATCGTTTGCTCAATAGAAAGTTGCGCAAAAATATCCTGACTTACCACAAAAGCTGCCGCACGCATACCGATTTGAGCAAAAACTGGAAAAATCTGTGCGTTCATCCATTGTTGAATTTCAGGCGTAATCGTAAAAAAAAGCTCCGCTGTATTGGGTAAAGCATAAAGCGGTTTGTATTTACGTGCAATTTCTATGTAGTTTAGCATTTCTTCCTGATATTCTTGTGCAGACATATCAGCCGTTTGAGGCAGCCACGTAACTTCCATTACCGACTCTGCCTGATGGAAATCTATTTTTTTATACTTGCTCTTGTATACTTGCATAATCAAAAAGGTTAGGTTTGCTTGATAAACTGCTCATAAAGAAAATTGTTTTGTTTTTTTTAACAACAATAAAAGTTAGCTTTTAAAGCTAATTTCTGCACTATCTCCCAGATTAAGGCTTTGCTCCATGCCTTGCAATATAGAGTCGTTTCCAATAATAGACTGATTAAGTACGACATTTTCTATTTGACTATACGAACCAATGATAGAATTAGAAATAATAGAATTTTGAATTTTTGTATTATCTCCTATCGCTACATGAGGTCCGATAATCGCATTTGAAATCTCACAATTAGCCCCAATACGGACAGGCTGACGGATAATGCAAGTGGGATAATGTTGGGATAATGAAGTTTCAAAGTTTCTTTGAGAAAGCAAAGTTGCATTTGCTTCTAATAAAGTATCCTTTTTTCCACAATCAAACCAACGCTGTGCCTCAATGTAGGCAATTTTTTCACCCCTGCGCAACATTTGCATCAAAGCCTCTGTCAGTTGATACTCACAAGGTAAATGTGATGGCTTTTCTTCTTCTTTATGATTTAAAAGATATTGTATAGATTCAAAAAAAAGTGGTACGGAAGCAATTTTATAGACTCCCACTAATGCCATATTAGACTTCGGGATTCTCGGTTTTTCTACTAATTGTATAACTTCGCCTTCATTTCCTATTACAGCAATTCCAAAAGCAGTTGGCTTTTCAACCTTTTTAAGAGCCACTAAGTTTTCAGTATGCTTAAAAAATTGCTGAAAATCCATTTCTACAATCGTATCGCCTAAGGCAATAATAAAAAAGTCTTCTTTTTCTAAAAACGATTTAGCAACCCAAATGGCATGCGCCGAACCTTTGCGCGGCTCTTGATATACAAAAGTAGCATTTATTTTTGTACCATAATTTTCCTTTACAAAAGTTTCTATTTTATCGGCTAAATATCCTGTAATAAAGATAAATTCTTTGATGCCATTTTCGCGCCAAGCATCAATGATATGCGCCAAAATGGGTTTGCCCGCAATCGGAACAAGCGGTTTAGGTTGTGTGTGCGTGTGCGGACGCAACATAGTGCCTGCCCCCGCCACAGGAATTACAACTTTTGTCATAAAAAATTTATTTTTTTAGATAAATTTTAAAGTATTTGTTTTAAATGACTCTTCCTCATAGGGCTGCCTTATTTTTGCATATTTGGGGTGGCTCAAATGCGCATTTTTTGTACCTTTGGGGAAAGAAGATGTCCAAATATAAACTTTTTAAGTCAAGTTTCAAAATATTTTCGCCCATTTTATGTCCCAAACTACCCAAAAGTCGCCTTTTTTTCCAAGCCTCTCGCCCAACTTTTTTATACAAGGACATCGCGGCGCACGCGGCTATTTGCCCGAAAATTCAATAGAAGGTTTTATTTTTTGTATAGAAAATAATATTTTAGCAATAGAATTGGATTTAATTGTTTTGCCTTCGGGTGAAGTGCTGGTAAGCCATGAGCCTTATCCACATTCGGACTATGTTAGAATTGCCACTTCTGAATACAATAGCATAGATATTGAACCTAAAAATGAACTTTCTTATAGTTTTTTCAAAATGAAGTATGAAGAAATCAAAAAATTTGACGGTGGTACGAAACCGCACCCACGTTTTCCCTTACAAAAAAAACTACAAACCTATAAGCCGCTTTTAAGCGAAGTTTTAGCTCTTTGTATAGATTTATCTTTAAAAAAATATAAAAAATACCCTTTCTTTAACTTTGAAATTAAATATGAATCTAATTGGCGTGATTTAGGGCAACCAAAAGCAGATTTTGCAGTAAAAAAAGTTTTAGAAATTATATCTAATTACAAACTACCTTTTCATTGTTTCTGTATAGAAAGTTTTAATCCTCAAATTTTGGAAGAGGTCAAGCGACAAGAAAAAAAAGCGGCACTTACTTTTTTAGTGGAAGGTGTGCAAGGCAAAGACCAACTTTTGAAAAAAATGCAAGCACTTTCGTTTGTTCCAGATGGTATTGCACCTAATTATTCCATTTTGAATGAACATATAATCGCTTATTTTTTAGAAAAAAATATAAACATTTGGACATGGACGGTGAATGATTTTCCTACGTCTTTGAAACTTTACAAACAAGGCGTGCAGAGCATTATCACAGACTATCCTACCGAAATGGCAATTTTCTTTGAGTCGCAAGGTTTGGGGGCAAGATATTAAACTCCACGAAAAATTAGCAAAAAAAGAGTAAAAAGCCCTGCTTTCTAAGGGTGAATTTCTTTTTTTCTGCTTTTTGTATGATTTTTGCTAACAAAACGGCAATCTTACTCCCATATCTTATCTTTATCCAACTAAAAATATGTTATTTATTGCTAAAAATTTAAAGTTTATTCGTAAAGAATATTACAAACAAACGCAAACCGAATTTGCCAATTATTTAGCCATTTCAACCAAAAAATTAGGTTCTTATGAGCAAGGACATGCAAATCCTAAGTACGATATTTTACAAAAAATAGCATTAGATTGTAAAATATCTATTCACAGTTTGCTTACAGAAGATTTAGAAAGCGTGTCGACTTTTGATATATTAAAATATGTGTCTGCTGAAAAAATGCGCATTTTGAGTATTAGCTTAGATGCTGAAAATCAGGAATATATAGAGTTGGTAAAAGAGGATAAGCAAGAAGCCTATTTAGAAAAGCATGATAAACCTGAATTTTTATTAGACTTACCAAAGTATCAGTTGCCTTTTTTACCACAGGAACGCACCTATCGCTCTTTTGAAATCACACAACTTGGAAGTGGATTGCCTCGCGGTAGCATTTTTATTGGCGAATATGTAGAAGACTGGCGCACGCTCAAAGAGGGCGAGTTTTGTATCTTAGTAATAGAAAAGGTTGGTATTTTGTGTCGTTTTATTTATAAAAATGACTTCGAAAAAGGCAGCCTACAAGTAGGACTTTCGCGCGAAGTGCCTCATTCTGAACGTTTTGATATGGAAATGATTTATGAAATTTGGCGTTTTGCAGCCTATATCAGTCCGCAGATGCCTGAAAATAAAGACGGTGCTTTTGCGCCAAAAGAGAAACCTGAATAGGTTTTCTCTTTTGGCAGAAGAAAGCCGCTTATCCTACCAAGACCTCCTGCAGGGCGACAAGATGCTCCTGCGCCACTTTTTGTAGTTCGTCGGGGGTTGTGGATTTGATTTTTTGAATAAAATTATCGTAATAGTCTAAGGGCAAATTTTCATCATATAAAACTTTAATTTGCTGCATAATTTGAAAAGGAGTAGCCAAAACGCCTAAAAATGAGCCTATTAGATAGTTTCTAAACAAATCTAATTCGGTGATTGGTACTTTTTCTTGTTTAAGTCGTTCTATTTCTTTGTAAATTTCCGAAACGGCTTGCTCCTGTTGCTCTTTTTTCACGTCGGTTTGAATGGTAAAAAAAGTATTCCCGCGAATGTTGTTGATTTGGGCATGAACGCCATAGGTGAGTCCCTTTTCTTCGCGCAAATTCTGCATCAGGCGTGAGCCAAAATAGCCTCCCAATAGCCCTATGAGTATTCTAAGGGCTACATAGTCGGGGTGAGTTTTGTCGATGCAGCGTCGTCCTATGCGAATTGAAGTTTGCAAAGCCTCCTTCTTTTTGAAATAAAATCTTGAACTTTCGCTATTTTCATAATTTTCTATTGAAGGCGGCTCTATATCTTGGTTTTCTACTTTTAAATGTCCTAAATATTGATTTACAATTTCTAATTCATTTTGTTCTATATCTCCTGCCATAAAGATAGAAAAGGGCTTGCCTGCGATATATGCTTGGTGGTATTGTTTCAAGTCTTGTGTCGTGATTTTTTCCACGTCTTCAATTTCAGCAAATTGCGCAAAGGGCGAATCTTGTCCAAAAATAGTTTTCCTATAAATTCTATTTGCGACAAAAGCTGTTTTTTCTTGCTGTACTTTAAGGTTTTGTATCTGAATATTTTTGAGCATGAGCAAGGTTTCCTCCTCTAAAAGTGGCACTTCGATGAGTTGTAAAAGCAGTTCGAGCGAAGGCTGGAGAAATTTTTTGAGTGTAGTGAGTGAAAAAATGACCTGCGTATCGCTTGCATTTACGTCGAGGTACGTTCCCAAATCGGCAAGTGCTTGGGCGAAGGCTTCTGCCGACATTTTTTGCGTTCCTTCCATCAAAAGTTGCACGTAGAGTTCGGCTTGCCCGCGCTGATAGGCACGTGTGCGCCCTGCCTCAAAGACCAATAAAAGCTGAATGGCGGGTTGTGCCTGATGGGATTTGTATCTGACTTTCAACTGATTAGCCAAAGAGAAGCTATGAGCCGTTGGGAGTGTGAAGTGCGCCAAAGGTTGGGCAGCAGGTGCTTGCGTGCGGTCGAGCATAGAATTTAGAAAGCGGAAAAGATGAGAGAAATGCCCCTCGAACTTCATAAAAAAGCGGTGGCAAAATCAAAGATACGTTTTTTTCGTATATGTTGGTTGGTGGCACAAAAAAAACGGCGCGGTTTCTTGTCTATTGTTTCGAAAGAAATGCTTATCTTGCAAGCCAGAACGTACCCTTACTAATTTTTTATCAGTTTATGCTTGCATCTTTGAAGAAACAAATTCGTAGTTTTTTATACCAAAAAGGCTACGACATCGTTTATGTCAATCACCAACAATTAGCGTTTGAGGCAAAACGCGCCGCCGAAATTCCCGAAGGCACACAACTCGATACCTATGGTCTGAATAAAGTTCTCTACTCTTGTGGTTGGTATAAATTGCAAAAAGGCTGGCTCAATGTAGATTATGAGCCAAAAGAAAAGGTAGCGACAAAGTATGATTTAAACGAATATAAATATCACTTTGTAAATCTTATTCGCCGTCATCCTTTTGCCGACAATAGTTTTGAGTTTGGCTATTCGGAAGATATGATGGAGCATTTGATGCAAGTAGATTCGCTCTTATTTTTAAGTGAGGCTTATCGGACTTTCAAAAAAGATGGGGTTTTGCGGCTTTCCTTTCCTTGTTTGGAAGGGGTTTTGAACAAGCACTATCCCGATAATCGCTACCAAACTGCCCTTTTAGCGAAAGAGGAAGCCTATACCCGTTATAGCCATCTTCACTTTTATAGCAAGGCGGAGATAGAATTGGTAGCAAAGCACTTGGGTTTTCGCCACGTAGAGTTTCTCGAATATGGACAATCAAAATACCCCGAACTACAAGGCGTGGATACGCGCGAGGCTCAAATCGGACTAAACATGTACGTTGAACTTACCAAATAAACTTTCTTTTCACCTATGCAACTTATCAATTTAGAAGCACTCAAAAGCCGAACAGAGGCGATTAAGGCTGATTATCAGTCTAAAAAGCCCTTCCGCTACGTTATGTTTGAAAACTTTTTTGAGGCAGAGGTTGCCGAATTGGTTCATCAAAATTATCCGACGATAGCAGATGGACTTTGGGACGGCACAACTTATCTCGACCAAAAGAACAAATTTCAGAAGACTGATTTTGAAGCAGGCAGCGTAATGCACCAACTTTTTACAGAGCTAAACAGCAAGCCCTTTTTGAATTGGATTCAAGAAATTTCAGAAATAGAAGAAGAGCTTATCGGCGATGAACAACTTTTTGGAGGCGGACTGCACCAATCCATCAATGGGGCATTTTTAAACGTACACGTAGATTACAACATTCACCCCAAGACGCAATTTCACCGTCGTCTGAACGTGTTGGTTTATATGAACAAAGATTGGAAAGACGAATACGAAGGACACCTCGAACTTTGGGATTTGACGGGCGAAAAGAAGGTACTTTTAGGCAAATATGCCCCCTCTTTTAATCGTTGTGTTATCTTCGAAACAAACGAAATTTCTTTTCATGGACATCCGAAGCCCCTGAAAACACCTCAGGGAATCAATCGCAAATCTATTGCTACCTATTATTACACCAAAGAAAGACCCGCTCACGAAATTGCAGAGGGACACAATACCATCTATGTCAATACAGAGGGCGCGACAGGTCAGGTAAAACGTTTTACCTCTGGGGTCAGGGCGTTTTTAGAGCGTATCAATAAACAGTAATTGGCACAAAAGCCCTAAGTAGTTGAAAATCAAACGCTATTTAGGGCTTTTTATTTGTTTTATTTTACAATTTATATCTAAATTTTGACAAGTTTGAAAACCTTTATTGTGTATTCCTTTCTGGGTATGAAAGACCCTCTTTTTGGCGGTTTGATGCTTCCCTATTTAAAAGAGCTAAATAAAGATGGCAAATATCAATTTCATCTCATCACGTATGAACAAGATGATTATGCCTTTCACCAACTTGAAAAGGCACAACTTATAGCAGAGCTAAACCGTTACAATCTGAAATGGCACCCCATACAGTACCATACGGGGCGTTTTTTGTTATTAAAAAAAGGATATGATTTTTTTGTTAGTTTTTTAGTCGCATTAAAAATTAAAATCAAATACCGTCCTGCTGCCATTATTGGCTTTCTGACCATTGCAGGGGCTTTCAGCTGGATTCTATCCAAAATTCTGCGGCTGCCCTTGGCGATTTACTGCTTCGAGCCGCATAGCGATTATATGATAGATTTTAATATCTGGACAAAAAATTCTATTAAATACAAACTACTCAATTTTTTTGAGAAAAAGGAAGCCACAGACTGCGATTATTTGGTCGTGCCTACTTCTCACACCCTCGATTTGGTGCAACAGTGGCACACACGCGCCAAGAAAATCTGGACAGCACCTATTTCGGTGGATACCACTTTTTTCCAATTTGAAGCCCAAAAGCGCGAACAAATTCGCCAACACTTAAAGATAGAAGATAAAAAAGTAATCTTATACTTAGGCAAATTTGGCGGACTTTACTACGAACTACCCGAAATGGCGGCTTTTTGTAAGCAGTTAGTTAATGAAAATCCCGATTATTTTCTGCTTATTATTTCGCCACAGCCGAAAATGGAAGTAGAATTGGCTTACCGTCAGGCAGGGGTTGAGGCTGCTCAATTTTGCGTATTGGGGCGCGTGCCTTACGAAGAGGTAAGCGGCTACATCTCCGCCGCCGACATCGGTCTGGTTGCCATTCCGCCCCTGCCTGCCCAAAAATATAGAACGCCTATCAAAGTAGGACACTATTTAGCCTGCGGTTTGCCTTATATTATTGCAGAAAATATTGCAGATGATGATAAAATAGCCAAACAACATCAGGTTGGTATCGTCTATCAAGACCTTTCAGAAGAGGCGGCAAAGCAAATACGCGCCGAAATGCAAGCCCTACTATCGGAAGAGCCGAAGGAAATTCGTGCGCGTTGTCGGCAGGTGGCACTGCAATATCGTAGCATCACACAAGCACGTGAGATTTTAGAAGAAATATTAGCCTTATTTTAATTTTTTAAAATTTCATAAAAAATGTTTAAAAAAATTTATCATAAAATTTATGAATCGTGTCTTTTTTAGCCTTTCCCCTTTTTTCAGACTTCAAAACAAAATAGAGAGATGCTTGTTTTAGGTTTGTGCTGCCGCCCTTTGAAGCAACTCTTAACCTTATCAATTTAAAATGGAAACTTCGCGCAAAGAACGCATTAGAAAATTATTAGAACTTCTTTCTGAACCTATTTTTGAAAAAGAAGAAGCCATGCAGCTTGCCCTGCTCTCGGCTTTGGCAGGCGAAAGCATGTTTTTGTTGGGTCCTCCGGGGGTAGCCAAAAGCCTATTGGCGCGTAGGTTGAAATTTGCTTTTGAGAAAGGACAAGCCTTTGAATATTTGATGAACCGTTTTAGCACGCCTGACGAAATTTTTGGTCCCATTTCCATCAAAAAACTCAAAGATGAAGACAAATATGAACGAATTACAGAACAGTATTTGCCCAGCGCAACAGTGGTCTTTTTAGATGAAATTTGGAAAGCCAGTGCCTCGATTCAAAATACTTTACTTACCGTTTTAAACGAAAAAGTATATAAAAATGGCGAGCAAGAATTGGCTTTGCAGTTGCATGGTATTTTGGCAGCCTCCAACGAACTCCCTCCGCAAAATGAGGGCTTAGAAGCCCTTTGGGATAGATTTTTATTGCGCTATATCATTTCAGAAATTAAAGAAAATGGCAACTTTGTTCGCCTCCTCACCCAAACGCAAGACGTATATGCAGATAATATTCCCAATGATTTAAAAATTTCACAGGAAGAAATACTTAATTGGGAAAAAAAGATAGAAGAAGTGGTACTTCCCGACGAAGTTTTGAGTACGCTGCAAATTGTAAAACTAAAATTACAACAACATGATGAGCAAAATCCCGACCTACCTTTTGCCATTTACGATAGGCGTTGGAAAAAAATTGCGCGGCTTTTAAAGACGGCGGCTTTTCTAAATGGCAGAGAGGCAGTAGATTTGATGGATTGCTTCCTGCTTGTGCATGTGCTTTGGAACGACCCTGCACAAATAGACTTTCTTCGCCAGACCCTTTCCGAGACCATTCGCAAGCATGGCTATACGGTAGCCCTGCAAATTTCGGCTTTAAAACATGAAGTTTTAGATTTAGAAACTGAAATAGAATCTGAAACCCAAGTCCGCTACAAAAGCACAAAAGAGGAACTCTATCCTGTGGAACGTCTTTATTATCAGATACTTAACTTAGAGTCGCACTTAGAAGGAAAGTATCTCAAACGCGCCGAGTTTGATAAATTAGAGCGCGAAGAATGGCAGACGGTTAGCATTTATGATGAAAATTTTAAAATGACTTATCGCATCAAAGCCAAACGCGCTTTAGCCGAAAATGAAATAGAAATTCAGCACAACGCCCAAACGCTTATTTTGAAGATGCGTACCCATCAGGTAGAAAGAGATGAGATTTTATACAAAGCTCCGCACACGCTTCTGAAAAAATATTGGAACGAACAAATCACGCAAATATTGGGCTATATCGATAAACAACTCGATTTTATAGACCAAAATCCGCCTCAACATTTGCAACATTTAGACGATAATCTTTTTGTGCCTAAAAGTTTATCTAAAATTGTACGGGCTAATATGGTTGATACGATAAATACCCTGCACGAGCTGCGCCTGCAAGCCGAAAAAATGCAGCATTATTACTTAGGTTTGGAAAACAAAAAATAAACGTTTTCAATCTAAATTAAATTGCATTAGTTTTTTAAAGGCTTCTGGCTTCCACTCCCTTCCGCTGCCTTTCATGAAGGCGACAAAGAAAGAGCGAGTTTGAAAAAAAGGCTTATCTTTGCAGGCAAAAACTAAACTTCTTCTATTCAAATCGCCTATTTCAATGGAAATCCAAGCCTTAGAACAACTTGCAACCCAAGTTCGCCGCGACATTCTACGCATGACTCACGCCGTACAATCGGGACACCCTGGTGGCTCTTTGGGCTGCACCGAACTTTTGGTCGCCCTTTATCAAAAGATGATGCACCACACGCCACGCCCTTTTTCGATGGACGGCAAAGGCGAAGACCTATTTTTCCTTTCCAACGGACACATTTCGCCTGTTTGGTATAGCGTCTTGGCACGTAGCGGCTATTTTGAGGTATCAGAACTCAATAGTTTTCGCAAAATCAATTCGCGCCTACAAGGACACCCTGCCACAGAGGAGGGCTTGGAGGGTATCAGGATAGCTTCTGGCTCTTTGGGGCAAGGGCTTTCCGTAGCGATTGGGGCGGCTTTGGCTAAAAAACTCAATCAAGATGCGCGTTGGGTCTATGTTTTGATGGGAGACGGCGAAATGCAGGAAGGGCAAATTTGGGAAGCGGCTATGTTTGGAGCGCACAATCAGGTTGATAACCTTATCGCCTTTGTAGATTACAATGGTAGGCAGATTGATGGCGATACCAAAGACGTACTCGATTTGGGCGACCTCAAAGCCAAATGGGAAGCCTTCGGTTGGCAGGTGCATAGTTGCCAAACAGGAAACGACATGGCTTGTGTGGTAGAATGTATCAAAAAAGCACAAGATTTGTCTAAAAAAGGCAAACCTGTGGTAGTTTTGCTCGAAACTGAAATGGGCTATGGCGTAGATTTTATGGTAGGCACGCACAAATGGCACGGCGTAGCACCCAACGACGAACAACTTGCACGCGCCTTAGCACAATTACCCGAAACACTCGGCGATTATTAATAATTTTTTAAATCGCAAAGCCAATCGTCAGCAGGGCGATTGGCTTTTTATACTTAGAAAAAATCCTTAACAATGGGAAAACAACTTTATACCACAAACTTTTACACATTCAGGATTCATCTCTTTCAATATCAAAATATTTAATAGAATGGGAGTCAAAAGAGAAGCCGTTTCTATCAAAAACGAGTTTGAACAAAACAACTCTTTGATAGTAAATATTTTTTCAAATCAGTCTGAAAAGCCAAGAGGCTCAATACTAATTATTCCTGCTACCGCAGTCAAACAAAGTTATTACAAGCACTTCGCTACTTACTTAGCAAATGAAAACTTACAAGTTTTCACTTTTGACTATGCTGGAATAGGAGAGTCAAAACAACAATCTATCACGAAAGTCAAAAATACTTTACACGATTGGGCAAAAGATGCCAACACCGTTTTAAACTATATAATAAAAAACTACAAGCAACCTATTGTGATTATAGGACATAGTATAGGGGCGCAATTTGTTGGGTTTCACCCCACCTTTTCACTCCCACAAGTACTTGGCATTTACTGTATATCCTTACAAAGTGGCTATTTGGGTCATGCCCCGACAGCAATGACGCGCCTACAACTAACTATCCTCTATCGTTTACTAATCCCTTTTTTAACTACTATTTTAGGATATTTCCCCGCTAAGAAGCTAAAATTGGGCGAAGACTTGCCACGCCGAGTAGCATCACAATTTGCAGAATGGTGTAGCAATCCAAAATATAATCTTGATTTTCTAGAAAAAAATCCAGACTTCAACCATTTTAAAAACTTAAAAAAGCCTGTCTTCCTACTGAACTTTTCTGATGATGAATGGGGTACTAGAAGAGCAATCGCGCATCTGCTACCATTGTTCGCAAATTGCGCCATAACACAAGAATACATCAATGTTCAAGAAAGTGGACAAAACAATAAAATTGGACACATGGGTTTTTTTAATCCAAAAACAAGTAAAATTTATTGGGCTAATACTCTAAACTGGATAAACCAAAAACTTAACAATGAAAAGGTCTTATTTTGATAAAAATCTTATGGAGGCATTAAAGCCTTTTGCACAAGAAGATAAACACAAAAGTTGGTTCCATCTCATTACCACTTTACTGACCCTAATATTATTGGAGGTATCTGTATTTTTTACACCTTATACGATACCCAATCTTCTTTTGTCTGTCTTGCTTTCGCTTATTTTTGTGCGTCTTTTTTCAATTTACCACGATGTGATGCATCAAGCTATTTTTAAAAAACATATTCTTGTCATTTTTTTTATGAAACTATACGGCTTATTAGTTCTCAATCCTCCTTCTATATGGCGGCGTTCTCACGACCACCATCACAAAAATAATAGTAAGGTGTATGCCTCTGACATAGGTAGTTATCCAATTGTTACCAAAAAAGAATACCAAAATTTTAGCCGTAAGGAAAAAGTTAAATACACTCTAATTCGTAGTCCATTTACTATTTTTTTTGGTTATTTTTTTATTTTTATGGTAGGAATGTGTTTCATGTCTTTTATTAAAAAGCCTACTAAACATTGGGACTCCCTGCTTGCATTAGTGCTGCACTTTACTATCTTATATTTAGGAATTCATTATCAGTCTCACTTTCTTTTGTACGGATTTTGGTTACCCTTATTCATATCTTCCCTACTTGGGGCATACCTCTTTTATGTTCAACACAACTTTCCTCAAATGCAGTTATTACCCAATACGGAATGGGATTTCTTTTTTGCAGCACTATATTCGACAAGTTATTTTAAGATGTCAAGAGTCTTACATTGGTTCACTGGGAATATAGGTTATCACCACATCCACCACCTAAATGCCCAAATACCCTTTTACAATCTTCCCAAAGCTTTCAAAAATATCAAAACATTACAACAAGTAGCAGTAGTGGAGTGGTCTGTTTCAAGCATTATTGCCTGTTTAAGACTCCATTATTGGGACAACGACGAAAATAAGATGAAAAACTACTTCTAAATTTCCCCTCACGCTCTCTTTTCGTGTTTTTTTTTGCGTTGGGGTTTGTATTTCAAAAAAAAAGAGTATCTTTGTGGCTACATGTAGGGCTTTAAAACCTATGGGCAACCTTCTTTACTTCTCCCTTTTGTTGAAGGTAGTGCCTACTTACTTACTTTTTAGTACGATTTTTGTGCTTACCCGCCTATCTTTTAAAGTCCGACTGTTTTTAAACTTGGTTCTAAATTTGGTGCTACCTACCCTTTCTTAGACAAAACCCAAAGGCATTTGGCACAGATGCAGTGCCTCTATCCTTTCAAAGAGCCACTTCTCCGCCTTTTGTGTCGTATAAAATAAACGCCTTTTGGTTCGCTTCCCTTATTTGAACAAATAGCCTCCCTTTGTGCAGCCTTCCTCTGGCGCACTTCTTATTTTAAAACTTAGACAGCCCCCTCTCTGAATCTTTGCCCTTCCCTGCCCCTACTTGTGGGACAAGTTTTGTACTAATTTTGCGTACTAATTTTGTCGCCTCGCTGCCCGATACGACAGAGGAAAAGAGCAGCCCAAAGCAGCATTGGCATACAATCCTACTGAAAAGTGACTACCTCTTTTTAGATTGTGTCCAAAGATTCGCCCCCAAAACCTCAACCCTTTTTATCGCTTTTTTGAAAGCAGGACGAAAACAAAGCCCCTATTTGTAGGCTTTTATGCTTCAAAAAAGCACCTAAACTTTCACTTTCCACTCTTTTTTTTGTGCCTTCCAACTTTTCTGCACCTTGGGCAGGAAAATGCTTTTATTACGATTACTTTTTATCAGATGCAACCTTCTTTTTTCACCACACTACATTTTTACACTTTTAGCACTTTGGGTTCTTTCAACTTGCCTTTTTCTGCTTTGCGCTGAAAATCTTTCTGAACTTTCTCACCAATCGTATGTATAACATAGACAATCTTAATGACCGACTTCTATCCGAACTACGCGCTATCGCCAACGAGCTTGGCATCAAAAATTATAGCCGCCTGACCAAACAAGATTTGGTAGATAGAATTGTCAATCATCAAACACAAGCCACAAACGCCGAAACGCAAACCACCACAACGACTCCCGCAAACGCCAAACTGCCAGAGCTTCAAGCGGATAGCCCCCAAGAAAATACCACCGAAGTACCCCTTGCAGAGCCGCAGAAGGTACAAAATAAAGATGTCAAGCCCACTAAAAGTGTGCTACCCCCACTTTTTCCCCAAGCCCACAAACACATGGATTCCAACAAAGAGAATCACCACAAAGAGCCACCTACCGAAAATAAGCCCTTCGAAAGCAAACGTCTGACCGAGCGAGGCAATTTTTTTGACCGCCGACGCATGAAGCGCGAAAATGTAACGGAAGTGGAAAACAATACACCACAGACTCCCAACAATCCACCTGCTCAAAATCCGCCCCATAGCTTCATCAAGCGTGAGCGTGCCAATATCATACCCCCACAAGAAGGCGAAAAGTCTGACAAAACCGAAAACAGTGGCGGACATAAATTTGGCGAAAACAAATACGGACAGGAGTCTAAATTTGGCGAACGCAAGTTCGAGCGTTTTTCTGAACGCTTTTCTGAAAGAGGCAATTATTTGGACAAAAAGGCAGAAAAAGCCTTCGAAAAAGCAGAGAAAAACGAGCGCGAAAAACCCGAAACAGGCAGCCAACTGATGCGCAGTTTCAAACGAAATGCAGCCAAAGCCATTAAAGATTTCGAGGGCGTAGTAAGCGCAGATGGCGTTTTGGAGGTCATGAATGAAGGATACGGCTTTTTGCGCTCTGCCGACTACAATTATTTGGAAAGCCCCGATGATATTTACGTAACGCCGATTCAAATTAAGAGTTACGGACTCAAAACAGGCGACTCCATTCGCGGCACGATTCGCCCCCCGAAGGAAGGCGAGCGTTTTTACGGACTTATCTCGATAGAAGATGTCAATGGCAAGCACCCCGACCAAATTCGCGATAGAGTAGCCTTCGAACATCTCACGCCACTTTTTCCAGAAGAAAGGCTCAAACTTTCTACCAAGCCCAACATTTATTCTACCCGCATTTTAGACCTCTTTGCACCTATCGGAAAGGGGCAGCGCGGTATGATTGTGGCACAACCCAAAACGGGCAAGACCGAACTTTTAAAGCAGGTAGCCAATGCCATTGCTGAAAATCACCCCGAATGTTACCTCATCATTTTGCTCATTGACGAACGCCCCGAAGAAGTAACCGACATGGAACGCAGCGTAAAAGCCGAAGTCGTTTCTTCTACCTTCGACGAACAAGCGGAAAGGCACGTCAAGGTCAGCAGCATGGTCTTGGAAAAGGCAAAGCGTTTGGTAGAATGTGGGCATGATGTCGTGATTTTGTTAGATTCCATTACGCGCTTGGCACGTGCCTACAATACCGTTGTCCCTTCTTCGGGTAAAATCCTGACTGGGGGCGTAGATTCCAACGCCATGCAAAAGCCCAAACGCTTTTTTGGCGCAGCGCGAAATGTAGAAAATGGCGGCTCGCTCACCATTATCGCCACTGCCCTTATCGACACAGGCTCGAAGATGGACGAAGTTATTTTTGAAGAATTTAAGGGCACAGGCAATATGGAATTGCAGTTGGATAGGAAATTGGCAAACAAACGCATCTATCCTGCCATAGACATTCCCGCCTCTGGAACAAGGCGCGAAGACCTACTCATGGACAAAGAAAGTATGCAGCGCGTCTGGATTTTACGCAAAAAAATGTCGGACATGAACTCGCAAGAAGCTATGGATTGGCTGCTCAAATATTTGCGCAATACCAAAACCAACGAAGAGTTTTTGGCTTCTATGGACGCTTAACTTCCATCACGAAATAAAATTTGGACTTAAACCCTAAGGGTCTTGAAGACCCTTAGGGTTTGGGGCATAGGATAAGGCAATGTCTTTTCCCTACATTTGCGCCTAACTTACCGCATGAAATCCTAAAAGTCCTAAGTATTTTCAAAAATGCTTAGGATTTTTAAAATAAACGCAAAATATTTTTTATGTTTGCCTTTAAAAAATTTCGAATCTATCAAGAAAAAGTAGGCATGAAGGTTTGCACAGATGCCTGCATCTTAGGCGCGTGGAGTCCGCTCGGTAGTGCGCGGCGCATTTTAGACATCGGCACAGGCACAGGACTTTTGGCATTGATGTTGGCACAGCGAAGTTCGCCCCTGACGGAAATAGAAGCCGTAGAATTTGAAGCCACTGCTTATTTTCAAGCCCTTCAAAATGTGCAGCATAGCCCTTTTGCTCATAAAATCCGCCTTTTTCACACGCCCATACAAGCCTTCAAACCAGCATGGGGTTATGATTTTATTATCGTCAATCCGCCTTTTTTCCAAAACCACACACCCGCACAGGACAAAAATCGCCACTTGGCACTGCACAACGAAAGCCTCCCTTTTCAAGATTTGCTCGCCTCCCTTGTCCGACTTTTGCAGCCACAAGGCAAGGCTGCCATCTTGCTGCCCCCCTACGAAAGTCAATTTTTTGCGACACAGGCAGCAGAATATGGCTTAGAAGTCTGCCAAAAGTTGGTCATTTTTCAGAACCCCGAAGGGAAAGCCATTCGTCAGATTCAAATTTTGAAACGAAAAGAAAGTTTTGTTTCTGATTCAAATATCAAAGAAGACTTTTTTTATATTCACCAAGAAAAAGCCGCTCGCCCCCTTTATACCGAACAAATGCAGCTTCTTTTAAAAGATTTTTATCTTATTTTTTAGTTTCTAATTTTTAGTCTTCTTTTAAAAACAAAGGCAATTCAAGAATAAACGTCGCGCCCTTCCCTACGGCACTTTCTACCAAAATGCGCCCCCTGTGTTTGCGTATGATGTTGTAGGAAATCGCCATGCCCAGTCCTGTGCCTTCGCCTACGGGTTTGGTGGTATAAAAAGGCTCGAAGATGCGCTTTTGTGTTTCCTCGCTCATGCCCAAACCGTTATCGGTGAGGTAGATATAGACACAATCCGCCTTTTTTTCGGTTCGAATTTGAATTACGCCCTTTTCTATGATATTTTGCTTTTGTGCCTCTTTGATGGATTGGCTCGCATTGGTGAGAATGTTCATCAAAACCTGCTGAATCTGCCCCGAAAAACAGTAAAGGGTAGGCATTTCCTCCTCTTGAAAAAGGATATCGATGTCTTTGGTTTCGGCTTTGAGCAAAAGAAGGGCAGTATCCAAACACTCGGCAAGGTCGGCAAGGTGCATCTGCTCCTCGTTTTCTACGTGCGAAAAATTGCGCAAAGCCCTCACAATTTCGGCAGTTCGGCTTGCCCCTGTGTTTATATCAGCCAAAAGTTGCGAAATTTCCTGCCCGTATAATTTCAGATGACTTTCCACTTTTTTATGGGAATCGTTACGCGCCTTTTCTGCTGTTATCGCTGCTTCTGCGGCGTTTGGCTGCTCGAATTGTTTTCTAAGTTCTTGGTCTATAAGTTCTAATAGTTCGTCGAGATGCGTTTGGAGAGCCAAAATGCCACCTTTGACAAAATTGATAGGGTTATTGATTTCATGGGCGATACCTGCCGTAATTTGCCCAATAGAAGCCATTTTTTCCGACTGTATGAGTTGGGACTGCGCCTCTTTAAGTTCGGAAAGCGTCTTGCTAAGGGCTTTTCCGCTTTCTGTTTCGCGGTCTAAGGCGGCTTGCAGTTGGGTAGCGGTCTGTCGCAAAGCTCTTTCAGAAACTTTCAAATCCTCGAAGGCTTGTTTGATAACTTCCTCTGCGCCCCTGCGCTCGCTAATATCCTGCAAAACGGCAATGGCATACTCTACCTCCCCCGTTTCCGAATCGCGAATAGGGGCAACGGTCATTTCTATCGGCAAATCGCTCCTTCCTACCTGAAAAAGAAGCGAAGAAGTCTGATTGCCTTCCCTGCCTTGTAGGGCTTTTTGCAGCGGAAAATCCTGCCACTGATGCGCCGTTTGAGAAGGAAAACGAACCTTGCGCCGCTCCAAAATGTTGGTAACACGCTGCTCTGCTACCTCTCCCAAATCGAGTTCGAAGGTAGTGAGGGCAGTTTTGTTGCAATAAAGAAAGTATAAATCGGGGCGCACTACCCAAATTCCAAAAGGGATATGGTCTAAAATCTTGAAAAGCCGCTCTTTGCTGGCATTGAGCTGATTGCGCGATTTTTCTAAAATACCCAACTGCCGAATAAGGATAAGTTCCTGATTTTTAAGCTGTTGTGTGCGTTCCTCTACGCGCTGCTCCAAAAGAGCCTGCTGACGCAATAGCTCACTGTTTAGGGTCTGCAATTCTTCCTGATTCTGACGCAATTCCTCGTCTTGCTGTTGCAATTCTTCATTTTTTTGTTGGGATTCTTCTATTGCCTTTCCTAAAAAGCGTTCAGAAGTCTGCCAAGCATACATCATCAGCATCGTGATAAGGATAGAAAAGGTAAGCACCGAAAGCCAATTGAGATAGTACATACTTCTAATTAGCTGTGCTTCTAACTCAAAACTTGTGAAAAATTGAAGCGTCCAGAAATCAGAGATAAAAAAGCCTATCACCCCTGCCAATAAGAAAGTAAAGCAGTATTTTTTTTCGCTATCTTTATCATACAAAAACACAACTAAGATAAGCAACCCCAAATAAAGGGTCTTCGATTCGAGTTCGCGCCAAAGTTGTTGGTATAAAAAAGTTCCCAGAAAGGAAAGCAGCAAGTAGCTATTTTTTGCCCATAATGTTTTGCCAAAATAATTGAAAAGCAAAGGCAGAAGGTATAAAAAGGCAAAAATCCAAGCAGTCGCACCTACCGAAATTTGGTATTCGAATAGAAAGAGATAGCCCCAGAAAAAGTTGGTTAGCAGCATATACAAAGAAAGCGCATTGAGCATGCGAAGTTGGTATTTTGGGCGAATACCTGCATTTGCTTCTAAGCCTATATCCAAAAAAGTGAAAAGCAGTTTCAAAATTGAAGATATTAAAATAAATTTTCTATATTTTTGTACCAAAAGCCAAATCCCCCTGCATCTCCTAAGCCGGGTACGATATAGGCATGGTCGTTCAGGTGAGGGTCAAGCCCGACAGTCCAAAGGGAAGCCTGTGGAATTTTCTGACCAATAAAATCCGCCCCTTGTTGGCTTGCAATAACGGCAGCGATATGCAGCTGTGCAGGCGTTCCAAACTTTTCTAAGGCTTGATAGACCTTCAAAAGCGACTTACCAGTGGCGAGCATGGGGTCTATCAAAATCAGGGTGCGCCCTTCCAAAGAGGGCAAAGTTGCATATAATAAATCAATATCAAAACTCAAATCAGCTTGATGTGCCTGTCGATAAGCACCCACAAAACCGCTATCTGCCCCATCAAAAAAACGCGCAAAGCCTTCATAAAAAGGCAATCCCGCTCTCAAAATAGGCAATAAAATAGGCACTTGTGCGAGCGAAGGTGCGTTTATGGTAGCCAGCGGCGTTTCTATCTTTTGGGTAGGATAAGCAAAGGTTTTGGAAATTTCATAAGCCAAGATTTCACCCAGCCGCTGTAAATTGTAGCGAAAACGAAGCCTATCCTGTTGTATGTCTTTATGTCGCAATTCATACAAATATTGAAGGGCGATAGAAGGGTTTTGGTTTAGCACAAATAAGGACATAGGTTTTTAAATTAGAGTAAAAATTGAGGTAGAATTAGAATAGAAATAGGGTATAAAAATTAAGCAGGATATTGCATCGTGAGGCAATGTAGCGAGCCATGCTGACGGATAATGGGCAAACAATCTATGCCTACGATTTCCCTATCAGGGAAAACTTCGGAAAGCAGGGCAAGTGCTTGCGCATCTTTTTCAGGGTCTTGGTAGGTAGGAACTAAGACTGCACCATTGATAATCAAGAAGTTAGCATAGGTAGCAGGCAGGCGATGGCTATCTTTTGGGTGAAAGGCAGGCTTTGCAAAGGGCAGGGCAAAGAGGCGGTAGGGCTTGCCTTCGGCTGTGCGCAAACGCTTTATCTCCTCCTGCATTTTTTCGAGTTCTTGGTAGTGGCTATCGCTTTTATCTTCGGGCGGCGCAACATACACAATCGTATCTTCGGTGCAAAGGCGAGCTAAGGTATCGATGTGCGCATCAGTATCGTCGCCTTCCAGATGCCCATGTTGTAACCAAAGTACGCGATTTGCCCCAAAAAAATGCTTTATTTTTTCTTCAATCTCCTCTTTTGAAAACTTCGGATTGCGCTCTTTTGAAAGCAGGCAGTTTGTTGTGGTCAGGATAGTGCCTTTGCCGTCCGATTCTATCGCGCCGCCTTCCAAGACAAAATCTACAATTTCTACCTTGTGTTTTAAAAAATCGCGCTTCGAAAGGTGCTGCGTAATTTGATTGTCTAAATCGGCTTTGAATTTATTACCCCAACCATTAAAGGTAAAATCTAAATGAACTTTTTTACCGTTTTCAATCACCGTAAGCGGCGCGTGGTCTCTTGCCCAAGTGTCGTTAGAAGGTATGGCAGCCACAGTCAGGTGCTGCGGACTTAGGTGCGATAGAGCCTTTGCCGTCGCTTCTTTGTCCTGACAAACGACTAAAAGTTTTTGCCTTTTGGCAATCTCCTCGGCGATTTTGATAAAAATAGGCAAAACCTCCTCGTAATCCTCTGCCCAATCAGATTGCAGGTGCGGAAAGGTAAGCTGTACCATGCTTTGCTGCTCCCATTCGGCAGGCAGGCGACGTGAGATAGTAGTCATAAGAAGCAAGAAAGAGTAATAAAAAAGAATGGTTTTAATGATAAAAGAACAACTTTTGAGCAAAAACACTAAGAGCTTCAAGACCCTTAGTGTTGGTGTTTGCTTAGTGTTTGAAATCGCAACAAAATCTTGAAGGCGATTCAGGCGAAAAACAGAAAGTCTTATGAAAAACTTTTAAAATCTTGCATTTTTGGCTTTTTCACAAAATAAAATTTGGCTTAAACCCTAAGGGTATTGAAGACCCTTAGGGTTTGGGGCATAGGACAAGGCAATGCTTTGTCCCTACATTCGACCTAATTTTTAGAATTTAACGCTTTTTCCCCTTATGCGTCCATATCAATCACAACGCCCTCACTTACAGGGTGCGATTGGCAGGTCAGGACATAGCCTGCTGCAATTTCTTCGTCAGAAAGGGCTTCATTGGTATCCATTTTCACCTTTCCACTCACGCACTTGCCACGACAAGCCGTACAAAGTCCGCTTTGGCAAGAATAAGGCATATCGATTCCTGCGTCTAAGGCTGCATCTAAGATACTTTTATTAGAAGGCACTTCTAAATGGTGGTCTGTACCGCTCAATTTAATCTGAACCGCATCACTGCCCGTTGCCTTTTCTTCCGAAGGCACAGGCGCAAAGAAGTTTTCTTTGAAGATTTCGGTAATGCCTGCCTTCTCCAATTCGCCCTCGATGGCTTGCATCAAGGCTTGGGGACCGCAGAGATAGGCTTCCTTTCTCAAATCTTGGGGCAGGTCAGCCAAAAGGCGTTGTAGGGTTTCGCTTGTAAGCCTGCCCATTTGGTCGGCGGCAGGGTCTTGGCTAATAAAGTGGTGAATTTGAAGCCTATCGCCATGTTTTTGCGCCCAAAAGTCGAGCTGCTTTTTGAAAATAATATCTGCCTGATTTTTAGAGCTATAAAAAAGATGCACAAAGCTATTACGCTCAAAAGACAACACCGTTTTGAGCATCGACATAAGAGGCGTAATGCCGCTTCCGCCTGCAAAGAGCAAATACCTTTGGCTGCGGCTGCTATTGGGAACGAGGGTAAAATTTCCCATTGGCTCCATAATTTCCATCTTCATGCCTTCTTTTACTTGGTCGTTGAGCCAATTCGAGACGATACCCGAAGGCACACGCTTGACCGTTACGGCTAAGGCATCATCTAAATTAGGTGCAGACGAGAGGGAATAAGAGCGACGGTATTTTTTGCCATTTTCCTCTACGGTAAGGGTGAGGAACTGCCCCGCTTGGTAGCTTATTTTCTTGAATAGCGGTTGTTTGAAGTGAATACTGATGGTATCGGCAGTTTCACGCACGACTTCCTTTACCTTCAAAGTATGATATTTAATAGCCATGAAATTACGTTTAAAGTGTTGGTAAATGGTTTCGGCTGCAAAAATACGTACAAATTCTTTTACAAAACCTAAGCCCTATCATTGTGCAAAAACTTAGCGGCTGTCTTTTGGGGCGTTTCAATAAGTGTGATACGGATATGATAGAAACAAGAGCCTTACGCGAAGTTAGATTGAGATAAAAGGCTGCTTTCAGACCCAAAATCTGGTCGGAAGGCAGCCTTTGAAAAAGCCCTTATTTCAAAATCACGCCATGCGCCAAAAACGTGTATTTGGTCTGTGGCTCTGTGATTTTTTCAATCTCTTCTGCCGTCTTGCCTGCATCTTCGGCATAGTGGCGCAAAGTTTCTACCGAAATGGTTTCTTTCCTGACCACTCCGTCCATAATAATTTGGCGACTTTCAGAATCTAAGGGTACAAAAAAGCCGTAATCTTTGAATTTGACCAGCATATCTTCGCCCTGCCCCAATTCTACGCGCAACCAACAGCCTTTTTTGGTACAACACTCGGCAATCGTACCCTTCACCTTGACATTTGCCGAATCTTTGCCCGACAAAATAGTAGGCACTTGGGAAGCCGCTACTGCACCTTTGGCAGAGATTTTTTCACCGTAATATTCTGTTTTGCCTTTCTTCTTCTCTTTTTTGCCCTTCTCTTGGGCTTGCAAAGGTGCGGCTACTGCCCAAAAAGCAAACATCAGAAAGGTTATAGAAAGGAATCGTGTGATTTGGATTTTGAAATTTTGCATAATAAATAAATTGCAGTTTAAAGATTTTGAAAACAACCCTAAAAACAAGCCCAAGATAGGGAATTTTTGAGTCAAAACAAAGGTGTGCGAAGTTCCACTTTCACCGTAAAACTATTTGACAAGCCATAAGGTAAATCAAAGGCAACTTCAAGGACTTTACTTGCTGCTGCAAAAGTAGCGTTTTTTTAGAAAATGCCCTATCCGAAGTTTTTGTAGCGGCGGCTTCTCAAAAGTCTAATTTTTTTCGATAAAATTTCGAAAAGATGACATGTATCAGATTTTGTGTGGCTGCAATTCCCTTACTTTGCATCAAGAAACGAAACAAAGCGCGAAAAAGCATAGCGCAAAACAACCAAAAGCCTTGTTTTCAGTTTCTAAAAAAGGTAGGCAGATACTTGTTTCCAAATCTTATTTCGAAACCCAAACGCTAAAAAATATGAACACACAAGCACCCACTTTTAAAAACGAAGCCGCCCTTTGGTTTGAAGGCTTGCAAACGCGCATCTGTGATGCGATTGCGGCAGCAGACGGCAAGGCTACCTTCGGTGTAGATGCTTGGCAGCGCGAAGGCGGCGGCGGCGGCAAAACGCGCATCTTGCAAGATGGTGCTATTTTAGAAAAAGCAGGCGTTGGCTTTTCCGCTGTTTGGGGCAAAGCACCCGAAAAGATGTTACAAGCCCTACATTTAGAGCCTGCCGATTTTTTTGCCTCTGGCGTTTCTATCGTCATGCACCCACGCAGTCCGCGCGTGCCTATCATACACATGAACGTGCGCTATTTTGAGATGTCCAACGGCGTGTATTGGTTTGGCGGCGGTATAGACCTCACGCCTCACTACATTGCACCCGAAGATGCCATTTGGTTTCACGAGCAATTAGCGCAGGTCTGCAATCGTTTTGATATAGGTTATTATCCAAAATTTAAAAATTGGGCGGACGACTACTTTTTCCTCAAACACCGCAACGAAACGCGCGGAATCGGCGGCATTTTCTTCGACCACCTCAAAGAAGATGCAACCCACAGCAAGACGCAAATTTGGGAATTTGTCCAAGCCGTAGGCGAGGCTTTCGCGCCCATTTATAGCCATTTGATGCTCAAAAACAAGGACTTGCCTTTTGGCGAAAAGGAAAAGCATTGGCAGATGGTACGCAGAGGCAGATATGTAGAATTTAACTTGGTCTATGACAAGGGTACAAAATTTGGCTTGGATACCAACGGCAGAACCGAGTCTATTTTGATGAGCATGCCTCCTATGGCGCAGTGGCTCTACAACTATCAGCCCGAAGACGACGCAGAAGCCCAAAATACGCTTTCGCTACTCAAAAAGGGCGTGAATTGGTTGGAAAGGGATACCAAAAAAAGCCATTCTTTGGTCTAAATTGGGTCTAAATTGAGTCTAATTTGGGTCTAATTTGGGTTTAAATTTTAGGTCTGAAACAAAAAAACACAGAGGCAACCGCGCCTTTCTAACGATACTACCTAAGCAGAACACTTCAACAAAAAGACCTACAAGTCTTTCACCGTCAGAAAGTTGGACTTGCAGGTCTGGACGATAGTCTCAACAAACGCTAATGCAACCTTAGTGAGTTTGGGGTTTAATTTCTCACTAAACTGCTCGATTATAGGATTGGTTTGGGTCAAGCATTAGCTCAACCAAAAAAACGCATCACTGGTAGTGGTGTGTTTTTTTTTATTTTTGGGCGTTATTACAACGGTCAGAAGGTCAAAAAACGGGGTTTTGTGCTTGGTGCAAACCTGCTGAACCCCCACCCTGCCCTCCCCCCATAGGGGAGGGTTCGAAAACCAAATCATTTTTTTTGCATAAATGCAAAAAAAATGATTCCGAATCAAAGCCCCGCCATAATAGGGGCGGGGTTTGGGTGGGGTGCATTTAAGGCTTTTATCGTTGTAACAACGCCTATTTTTGCCTACCTTTATAGAAGCGCAAGCGAAAATATCGCCACTAAAATATGAAAAATCTAAGTGCAAACCAAATCTTACCTTTTACTTTTTTTAAATCTTCTCAACAAAAAGCAAAAAAGTACCTCATCTTCTTCGGTGGCTTGGGGCAGCAAGCCGCTCACCTCAAACTCCAAACGCGCTACCCCGATAGGCACTTGCTTATCTTTACGCCTCATTTTTACGAAGTGGGAAAGGTTTTGGAAAAAAGAGAAATTCAACTTTGTCTTTCAAACTTATTTGACTTGTATCAAATTCAAACCTTCACCCTGCTGGGCTACTCTTTGGGCAGCCGTTTGGCAATGGAAGTAGCCCTGCTTTTTCCCGAAAAGGTAGAAAAACTGACTCTGCTCGCTCCCGACGGCATCTTGCCCAATTTTTGGTATCGCGCCGCTACCTCTTTTTGGGGCAGCCCTCTTTTCCAAATCTTTTTGAAATTAGAGCGAAACAAGCATTTTTTTTCAAAACTTATTCTTTCAGGGTTAGATTTTTCCAAAAAATTAGGCGGCAAGTTTTTGCTGTTCAGAGAAGTTTTGTTTTTCCTACAATCTGAAAAAAAGACGCAAGAACTTGAAAATCAATGGCTTTTATATGCAAAAATTGAGGCGCGAGAGAATAGAAAACAATTATTTCCTGCCTCAAAAAATAAGGCGGCTTGGCAGGGCTTCGAAACCGAACTTATCGTAGCCGAAAGCGACGCACTTTTATTTGTAAAAAAATTTAAAAAGTGGCAAAAAAAACGCCCTTATATCCAACTCAAAATCATAAAAGCGAGCCATTTGGGGCTTTGGAAGCAGTTTTAAAAAGGCAAAAACTTTTATCCAACGGCTATTGAAGTTTTTATTTGGGCGCAATTTTCAAACCTACAATACAAACGTCATCAGTCTGTTTTTCGTCGCCTTTCCAATCTTCAAAAGTAGTCGCTAAGATGTCTTTTTGCTCGGATAAAGGCTTCTGTTCAATTTCGACAAGGAGCTTTTTCAGATTTCTGGTCATAAATTTTTTGTTGTCTGCGCCGCCAAATTGGTCTTGAAAACCATCTGAAAGAAGATAGAAAGTAGTTTCGGTTTCTATCTTTATTTCATGCCTTTGATAACTAAAATTTTGTAACGTTTTGCCGCCAATGGGCTTTTTGCTCGCCTTTATTTCTTTTAGCTCCTGATTCTGAACGTAATAGAGCGGATTCATTGCCCCCGAATAAGTAACTACCTGCTGGGCTGCCTTTTGTTCTATTTTGATAATGGCAATGTCCATGCCGTCTGCCACTTTGCTCTCTGCCTGCGAAAGGGTCTTTTCTAATAAAAACTGCATTTTATTGAGTATCAGGTCTGGCTCGTAAATGTGCAGGTCATGCACGATTTGGTTTAAGATGTTGTTGCCAATCATGGTCATGAAAGCACCCGAAACGCCATGTCCTGTGCAGTCGGCTACCGCCAAAATTTTGCAGTTTTCTTTTTGAGCAAACCAATAAAAATCGCCCGAAACGATGTCTTTGGGTTTGAAAAAGACAAAGCCATTGAGCTGTGTCTGCAAATCGGCTTCTTTGGGGAGTATCGCATTTTGGATACGAAGCGCGTAGGTAATGGAAGCGGTGATGTTTTCGTTTTTCTTCTCAATCTCGCTCTTTTGGGCTTCTACCACTTGCAGGGTGTACATTAGCTCATCGGCTTGCTGCCTGATTTCTTCTTCGGAAGCAATTAGCTCCTCATTTTTTTCGTAAATTTCTTTGGTGCGCTGCTTTACTTTTTCTTCGAGTTCTTCTTTTGCGCTTTCAGTAACAAGGAGGGCTTGCTTTTGCGCTTCCTCTTTTTCCTTTTTAAACATACGGTAGCGGTCGCTCAAAGCCAAAGAGAGCAAGACCACTTCCAAAGCCGAACCAACTTCGGCTAAGTGGCGATAAATGCCCGTAGCAGGTAGCACACCCGAATTGGAAAGCGTAATGATAAGTCCGCCTACGATATAAAACGACCATGCCAGTACAAAAAAACGCGCTGCCTGATTGCCTTTGTACCAAACCCAAATGCCGACCGCAAGCAAAAGCGGCGTATGAAGGCTCACGACTTTATTGCTCCAACCCGAAGTAGTGTCGTAAAAGACATGCAAAATAGAAATACCCGCCAAAAGCATCATCAGACGAAAAATCTTGACAAAAATAGGCGCGTATTTTTTCGTGTTTAAAAATTCATTGGCAAAAAGCACCGTCGTAATGACGATAAGCCCGATAAAAACTTTGGCAAAATAGGCATTGACTTTCGGATAATCGTAAAACAAAAACTGACCTGTGTAGCCGCTGATGCTCGAAAAAATAGCCAAAGTGGAAACGATTGTGAAGGTATAATATAGGTAGCTCCTATCGCGCAAAGAAATCCAGATGGCAAGATTGTAGAGTAGCATCACGATAAGCGTACCGAAGTAGATACCATAAAGCAAATCGGCTCTGCGCTGCTCTGCCTGCAAAGTTTCGGGGCGTTTGATAGAAAAAGGCAAGCCAATAGGTGCAGCACTCCATACGCGCACATAAAAAGTAGCCTTCTGCCCCTTTTCCAAACCCAAAGGATAGGCAAGGCTTGGATAATCCAACGGACGATTTTGAAAAGGCAGCGTATAGCCTGCGCGGTATTTGAGCTGCCAAATGCCCTTTGCATCTTGGGCATAAAGCTCTACGGTATCGCTAAAAACCCAATTATAGTGCAAGACCCAATCGGTATGCGAACTTTGATTTTCTACCTCGAAGCGCACCCAAATAGGCACTTTTACATAGCCCAAACTCGGCACTGCTACCTGATTAGGCGCGAAAGGCTTTTGTGCCACAGCCTCTACTTTTTGTAAAAAGGCAGAATCTGGATACAAATAAAATTCGCCTGCTTCAAAATCTCTGCTTGTCTGCTCTTGTGTCAGGACAATAGATTGCGCATCGAGCCAATGAAAATTGGACAATAGCAATAAAATAAGGTAAATTTTTTTTTGAAGCATATAAAAGGAGAATAAGCCCAACGGCGATAGCGCAACTGCACACAAATATACAAAAAAATTAAACCCTTGCAAACGCTAAGACGCGCCTACAAAGGTTTAAAGTTGTGTTTTGCAAGGACAAAGGCAGTGCTGTTAAGTGCTGTGAAAAGTCTTGTTTTATTACCGTTTTTTCAAATTTGAAGCAAAATAAAATTTGGACTTAAACCCTAAGGGTCTTCAAGACCCTTAGGGTTTGGGGCATAGGACAAGGCAGTGCCTTATCCCTACACAAGACGGCGTTTCAATTTTGCGGCACTATTTCAATACGTGCAGCCAACCCTTACAAGTATTGCCATCGGGCGAGGTGAGCAGATAGTAGTACATCGCGCTTTTTTCTACTTCGCTACCCCAATCGTTTTGATAGTCGTCGGATTCATAAACCAGTTTGCCCCAACGGTCGTAGATGGCTAATTTCCAACCGCTACGCCCTTTGTTGATGACAAAATTCTCATTTCTGCCATCACCATTTGGCGAGATGACATTGGGCGGCAAAAAGTTATCAACGGCAACGCGCACCGATTGACTCTCATCACAAACGCCATTGCTGCCACTGACCGTTATTTCAAATTCGCCACTTTCATTATAGACATACTCGGTAAGGTCGCGCGTGCGAAGGGTATCGCCATTGCCCATGTCCCAAATAAAGGCATCTAAACCTGCATTTCGGCTCACAATCTTAACTTCGGAAGGCTTGCCACAGTCCGAAGAGATAAGCACCTCGAAATCAATGACAATCTTAGGCACTACCGTAACGGTTACTAAGCTATCTACAAAGCAGCCGCCGTCTTTGTTGGCAATGCGGACGGTGTAGGTAGTAGTTTCGGTAGGGTTAGCCAAAGGATTGGCAATAGTGGGGTCGGAAAGCCCTGCGGCAGGCTGCCAAAGGTAAATTTCGCCCCCCGTAGCGGCTAACTGTGCCGTATCGCCATTGCAGATAGAAAGGTTATCAGAAATGCTTACATTTTGGATAAAATCGTCAAAAGAGTCGATGAAAATATCGAGCGGAATTTTGAGCGAGTCTTCGCAAAGGCTATTTGCCACACGCAGGGTAATGACATATCGCCCTTCTTCATCATAGGAAAAAGGCGGCGGATTTTCAGCCGTCGAGGTATCGCCATTGCCAAAATCCCAAAAATAGGAAGTTGCGCCTACGGAATTGTTGGTTATCACGACAATAGGCAACCTATCGCAACGCTCCGTAATTTCTACCGAAAAATCTACCGTTAGTTCGGGTAGCACCGTTACCGTTACGGTCTGTTCTACCACACAACCGCTTGCACCTGTAATGCGGACGGTGTAAGTCGTGGTTTGGTCGGGACTTGCCGTTGGATTTGCAATATTGGTAGCACTCAATCCTTCGGCAGGCGACCATTCATAGCTCACGCCACCGCGTGCGCCCAAAGCCACACTTTGCCCTTTACATATCGTTATGTCGGGTACGATACTGTATTCGTTATTAAAGATGGTGATTTCTTTCTTTAAAGAATCGACACAATTATCATTACTTACAATCAAAGTAACAGTATAAGTGCCAGGGCGCGTGTAGGTGTAAGTAGGCGGATTTGCACCGTTGAAGGTAGTGCCATTGCCAAAATTCCAAAGAAAATTCGTCGCGCCTACGGAATTATTTTGCACCGTAACAGAAGGATTGTTGTCGCAGGGGTCGGAAAGAGTCAGGGTAAAATCCGCCTCTATTTCGGGGAACACTTCCACTGTAACGGTGGTATCTTTTTCACAACCATCACGCCCTAAGATGCGCACCGAATAAGTCGTCGTTTGGGTAGGGCTTGCGATAGGATTTGAAACGTTGGGGTCGGAAAGCCCTGTGGCAGGAGTCCAGATATAGGACGAACCGCCGTCGGCTTGCAGTTGGACACTCTGCCCTACACAAAGTTTTTGGTTAGGCGAAATGTTGAAGCCTGTGGGCGTTACGGTGATGGTTCTTTCGGTAGAATCGGCGCAGTTTTCGTTCCAAGCACGCAGGGTGATGGTATAAGTGCCGCCTTGTGGCAAGGTGTAGGTGGGAGGATTTGGCGAAGTAGAAGTTTGTCCGTTGCCCAAATCCCAAAGGAAGTTGGTTGCGCCAACGCTCTGATTGACCAGCGTCAGGGTAGGCACTTGGTCGCAATCGCCCTGATAATTGACCTCAAAATCTGCCAAAATTTCGGGGAACACTTCTACCGTTACGGTGGTATCAAACCTACAATTATTCAGACCAATAATCGTAACCGAATACGTCGTCGTTTCGGTAGGGGTAGCCGTCGGGGTAGCGATATTGGGGTTGGAAAGCCCTGCGGCAGGTGTCCATTCATAGCTCACGCCTCCACTTGCAAAAAGGCTCACTTGCTGCCCTGCACAGACGGCAGGCGGCACTTGCACATCGAAGCCGCTTTCGGTAATATTTACCGTCTTGGAAAGGGTGCGTTGGCAATCGCCCTGCCCTACGGTCAGGGTAATGGTATAAGTGCCAACCTCGTCATAGCTAAAATTTATCGGATTGGCTTGTGTAGAAGTAATGCCATTTCCGAAGTCCCAAAGATGCGTAGTTGCGCCTACCGAATTATTCAAAATCTGCACAATCGTAGGTTCGCCACAGACGGCAATCAGTTCGACATCAAAATCGGGGATAAGTTCAGGGCTTACCGTTACGGTAATTTGGCGTTCTTCCACACAGCCGCTATTGCCTGTAATGCTGACGGTATAAGTAGTCGTAACCAAAGGCGAGGCTATCGGATTGGCGATATTCGGATTGGAAAGCCCAAAGGCAGGAGTCCATTGGTAGGCAGTGCCGCCTGTGGCAGAGAGCTGCACACTTTCGCCATAACAGATGCTTGCGTTGTCGCTGGTGGTGAAATTATTGGGCAGAATCGTAATCGTTTCAGAAACGGTTTTGGTTTGGTTACAATTCGTATTCGTTACCGTTAGGGTGATGGTATAAGTGCCTTGTGCATTGTATTGGAAAGGCGGCGGATTTTGTGCCGTCGAGGTTTGTCCGTTTCCAAAGTCCCAAAGGTAGGAATTGGCATTTTGGGTATTATTCACAATTTGAACCGTAGGGAACTCATCACAAGGATTGAGGAAATTGATGTCAAAATCGGGTTCTATTTCGGGCAAAACCGTAACCGTTACGGAAAGGGTATCGGTACAGCCGCCTGCATTTCGTACCGAAACCGAATAAGTCGTCGTCTGTTCGGGCGAGGCTATCGGATTGGCGATAGTAGGGTTAGAAAGTCCTGTGGTAGGAAACCATTGGTAGGAAGTAGAGCCAGAGGCTTGAAGCTGCACACTTTCGCCCTTACAAATGGTTTCTGCGTCGGATACGTCGAAATTGGCTTCAAAGACTTCGATGTCCATCGAAACGGTTTCTTCTTGGTCGCAAAGGGCAGGGTTTCGCGCCGTCAGCGTTACGGTATAGGTGCCGGGCTGTGTGAAGGTAAAGGTAGGATTGGTAGCGGTAGAAGTACCCAAACCTGCAAAGTCCCAAGTAAAGCTCGAAGCGTTTTGACTCTGATTGATAAAATTGACGGTAAAAGGCGTACAGCCCTGTGCAGGCGAGGGGTTTGTGGTAAAGGCTGCCACAAGTTGCCCCAAATTGACCTTAAAGGCGGCATTGTTGCAATTATTGGAATTGTTGGTACTTGACCAAACACCGGGCGTAGTAGGGAAATTGCTCCCTCCGCAGGCACAAACCGAGTGATAAATCGTACCCGTTTGCTTATCAAAACGACAAGTGCCGCCATCTACGTGGTCGCCTCTGCCACCAAAGTCGCCAAAATAAGAGGCAAAGATGAGGTTAAAGGCTTCGGTACTCAAAATCATCATATAAAAATCCGAGCCGTCGGTTTGGGTGCGAAAAGCGTCTGTACTTGTCGGCATATTTTGCGTGCTGCTTGCGCCGCCATAGCCGGGTAGGTTGTTGATATCGCCCCCCCAACCTGCCAAATAAATATTGCCACAACTGTTTATCATAAAAGCCGTAGGCGAAATATCAGGCGTGAGCCTGCCCGAACCCACGACTGTACTCCAAATAGAGCCTGTCAAATCGGGGCGAAAACGCTGAATAAAAATACCACTACCAGGGTTTCCGTATCGGTTTGGCGAGATAGGATAAGGTCCGCGCGTCTGACCCAAAATGTAAGGGTTGTTGTTTTCGTCTAAATCTACAAAGTAGGCTTGGTTGTAAAATTGCGTTCCTACAAAGGTCGCATTTTGTAACACGCCCGAATTTGCATCATAACGCGCCAAAAAACCATCAGTAACGCCTGCATTTATCGTTTGGAAGGCATTGGCAGAGGCGGGGAAAAATTCCACGCTGGTTGTTCCGCCTGCTACATAAAGGTTTCCATTCGAGCCTGCTTTCAAAGAATAAGCTGCATCTACGCCATTGCCCCCAATATAGGTACTCCAAAGCAAATTATTTAAGTTGGGGCTAAATTTGGCTACAATGCCCATCTGATTGCCGCGAAAAGTTGTTTGGGAAGCGTTTTGCAGTGGAAAATTGTTAGAGCGCGTCATCGAGGCGATATAGATATTGCCTTGTGCATCGAGGGCTACTTCGCCCCTAAATTCGTCGCCGTAGTTGTAACAAAGTGCTTCGCCCAAGACGTTCTGACCGTCATTATTTGAACCCCCAAAAAAAGTCGAACCCAAGAGATTACTACCCGAAGCATTGAGTTTGGCTATAAAAATATCCGTACCCTGCTGAAAGGCATAGACGTTCATCTGTTGGGAAGGCACGCCGCCATTGAAAGAGTTGTCGTAACTCGAAGGCAGGGCGGGAAAGTTGTTAGAGCCTGTCGTACCTAAGATAACAAGCTGATTGCTATTATCCACAATCAAACTATGCGGCACTTCGGGCAAAGCTCCACCAAGATAAGTGGCATAGAGTAGGGCAGTGCCTGTGGGATTGAATTTCAAGATGCTAACATCGGCTACACCCGAAAAATTGAGCGAAAAAGCACCGGGCGTAGTAGGGAAACCAGCCCCAAAAGCCGTTCCCCCTGCATAGAGATTGCCTGCTGCGTCGTGTGTGGCGGTAGTTCCCCAGTTGTCGGCAAAAGAGCCAGAAAAGGTAGAAAAGACCAAGACAGGGTCTATGATTAAATCATAATTTTTATCGTATCCTTTCGGAAATTCGAAGCTCACCAGATTGCCGCGCTTCAAAACAAAACGCGAAGGCACTTCTACTTCTTTTCCTGCTATAATTTGATAGGAATAAGGCTTTAATTCCGTAACCTTTCCTACCGAAGTGGTGATGACCAAATTACCTTCTTCGAGGGCGAGTTTGTCGGCATGTTGGTAGTGCATCTGTATTTGGTCGGGATTGCCTTTGGGCTTGACAATAAAATCGTATTTGAGTTGCCAATTTTTCAGATACAAAGTCAAATCTATGTACGGATAAAGTGCCTGATAGCCGATTTGGTCGTAAGCAGCCGCCTCTGTTCCCCATTTGGCGGGGTCGTCGCCCAAAAAGTAGTGGTAGGCAGTCGGGTGTTTTTCGCCCGTTTTGAGGATAGGATTGGCATTTGCCCCTACAAAGCGCACCAAAAAGGAATGGGCGCGAATCTGTTGAGCTTCGGCTTTTTCGGCTGCCCCCCCATGCGAGAGCTGATGCACCCTATCGAGGTCTTCGGCACTATAAAACGAATATTGCAAGGCGTTTTCCCTTATAAAGAGAAAGCCCGACGGCAATTCGGCACGATACAAAACGCCCTGCTCCCATTGTTTTTTGTTTTCGATAAAACGCAAGGGCTGTGCCTCTTTGTGGGGCGCACGCAGGGGCGCGAAGGGTTCGCCTGCCACAAGAGGCGCGTCTGTATGTGAGTGGTCATGGTCATGGTCGTGAAGGTGAGCCGTATTTTGCGCAGCAAGGGCAAAGCAGGCAAGCCAACAGAGGAGCGTAAAAAAGTAGGTATTTTTCATTTTATCAAAATGGGCTTAGTAAAATGTTTTCCAAACAAAAAGGACTTTCAGATTGCCTTGCGTTTGAAAGGGCAGAGTCGGTTAGGCGTTCAAGATTTTACAAATATAAGCGATTTCATTGTCTTTCCAAACGTTTCAAACCTATGAGATGCTGCAAAGGTTATAAAAAATCAAAACACCTAAATCCTAAATCTTTTGTAAAAGCGGACAAGGCAGACCTTGTCCCTACATTTGCATTATAGGGGCGGGGTGCATTTTTAGCCTTTTCCAACAAAGCATTTTTTTTATTATATTTGCCTTCTTATTTTTCATAACCCTAAATCTTTGCCTTAGTTTCTATGTCTATCCAAAAAATAAACGAGTATTACAGAAAAGTGGCGGAAATTCCTGCCTTTGGCGGCAAAAAGAAAGAGTCTTCTATCAGACGTTACTTTGCAGATTTGCTCTCTTTTTATGCCGAAAACAAAAAGTTGAGGCTCATAGACGAGTTTGCGATTAAAAACACCAGTCGGATAGCAGATGGCGGCTTAGTGGCGGAAGGGCATTTTGTCGTCGGCTATTGGGAGGCGAAAGATTTGGGCGATAAGTTGGAAAAAGAAATTGAAAAGAAGATAAAAGACGGCTACCCTACTTTTAATATCCTTTTCGAGGATTCGAATACTGCCGTTTTGTACCAAGACGACCAAAGGGAAACCTGCGATATGCTTGATGCCAAAGCCCTGCATACCATTATTACCAAGTTTGTCAATTACGAAAGCCAAGAGGCGCGAAGTTTTAAAGAGGCACTTTCTAAATTTACGCAAGACGTTCCCGAAATTATACAAGTTTTGCAAAATATGATGCAAAATTTGGAGAAAAACAATGAAACTGAATTTATACAAAAAAGGAAAAATTTTCACGAACTTTGTAAAGTTTGTATCAATCCGCATATTTTATTGGGTGATATAAACGAAATGATTATCCAACATATCCTGACCGAAGATATTTTTAAAAATGTCTTTGCCGATACCCAATTTCATGAAGAAAACAACATTGCACAGTCTTTAATTGCCATAGAAAAAACCTTTTTTATAGGCGAATTTAAAAGGGAAATTGTACAAAAAATGCGCCCTTATTACGAGGTCATCAAAGACCATGCTTCGGGGCTGCATACGCATGTGGAAAAGCAAAACTTTTTAAAGTATTTGTATGAAGAATTTTACAAGGCGTACAACCCCAAAAACGCCGATAAGTTGGGTATTGTCTATACGCCTTCCGAAGTGGTCAATTTTATGATTAAGGCTACCGATTTTTTATTAGAAAAACATTTTGATAAAAGTTTGATTGATGAAAATGTGCATATTTTAGACCCTGCCACAGGAACAGGCACTTTTATCACCGATTTATTGGAGTATTTGCCTGCCCTTGATGTAGAAAAGTTTAAGAAAAAGTATAAAAACGAAATTCATGCCAACGAAGTGGCGATTCTGCCCTATTATATCGCCTATCTAAACATCGAATATACCTACCAAAGGAAAGTCGGCACGTATCATACCTTCGATAACCTTTGTTGGGTAGATACCCTCGACAATGTAGAAGTCTTGAAATATGCAGGAAAACAGACGGGCATGTTTGGAAATTTAGCCGAAAATGCGCAGCGCATCAAGGCGCAAAACGACCACAAAATTTCCGTTATTATCGGAAATCCGCCCTATAATGCCAACCAACAAAACGAAAACGACAACAATAAAAATAGAGAATATAAGGAATTAGACAAACGAATTAAAGATACTTTTATTAAAGAAAGTACCGCACAAAAAACAAAACTATACGATATGTACGCCCGTTTTTACCGCTGGGCAATGGATAGAATTGATAAAAATGGGGTAATTGCCTTTATTACCAACCGCAGTTTTATAGATAGTCGTACTTTCGACGGTTTTAGAAAAATTGTGCAGCGTGAATTTGATGAAATTTATATTTTAGATACGAAATCAGACGTAAGGCAAAATCCAAAAATTGCAGGCACAACGCATAATATTTTTGGCATACAAGCAGGCGTGGCAATCATGTTTTTGATTAAAAAAGAAACAAATGCAGAAAAGAAAGCTAAAATATTCTATTACACGCTCACCGACGAAATGCGAAAAGAGGAAAAATTGGATTGGCTAAGGGCTAATGATTTTGAAAAAATCCCTTTTGAAAGGATAAGACCCGACGAAAAAGGAAATTGGCTCAATATAAGCAAAAGCGATTTTGAGGAGTTAATACCTGTTTGTAACAAAGAAGGAAAATTAGGAAAAGAAGGAGAAAATACGATTTTTGAGTTATATTCTCTTGGTGTTGTAACAAGTCGTGATGATTGGAGCTACGATTTTGACAAAAAGCAATTAGAAGCCAAAGCGAAGTTTTTTATTGATTTCTTTCATCAAGAGAAAGAACGTTGGAAACAGTCTGATAAAACACAATCAAGCAACGATTTTGTGAATAGAAATATTAAATGGACTTCCGAATTAGAGGCTCATTTGGTAAAATTTGCAGAATTGGAAGAAGAATTAGCCTATTTGCAAAGCCTGCCACCGAATGGGAAAAGAGAGAAAATACGCAAAATGAAAGAAGTTTTACAAAAGTATTTGAATTTCAAGTACAATCGTAAAAATATTACTACTTCTCTTTATCGTCCTTTTGTCAAAAAGTATTTCTATTTTGATAAGATTTATACGCATAGAATTTATCAGAATAGCAAAATATTTGGTTTTAAAAATCAATTTGAAAATAAAGTAATTGGTTTTAGATGTGTTAGTGCTGAACAGTTAGTTGTTTTAGGAGCTAATAAAGTATTTGATTTAAGTTATTTAAAAATGGGCAATGGAGGTACGCAATGCCTTCCTCTTTACCGCTATGAAAATGGGGAAAGAAAGGAAAACATCACCGATTGGGCATTGGCGTTGTTTCAAAAGGAATATAAAGACGAGAAAATCAGCAAGTTAGCTATTTTTCACTACGTCTATGCCGTATTGCACAAGCCCGCCTATCGTAAAAAATACGAGATAGATTTGAAGCGCGATTTTCCGCGAATCCCCCTTTATGAAAACTTTTGGCAGTGGGCACATTGGGGCGAAAAGTTGATGGAGCTGCATTTGCATTATGAAACGCTGCCCCTTGATAAAGTGGCAAAAGTAAATCGCAAACCTTTGGAAACACTTTTGCCGAAGCGCAAAAAGACCGAAACAGATATTTTCGATAATAATAAAATAGCATTAGAAGACCAAAAATTACTACAAAAAATCAAACCCGACATCAAACTTCGCGTAAAAGACGGCGTAATAGAAATAGACGAGCTAACGAGCATTTCAAACATTGCGCCCGAAGTTTGGGAATACAAGTTGGGCAATCGGACGGCAGTGGAGTGGGTTTTGAATCAATACAAGCCCTCGAAAAGTCGTGATGAGAGTATCGCCGCGCATTTCGATACCTACGATTTCTTTGCCTACAAGGAAGAAGTTATCGAATTGCTATTAAAGGTAATTTATCTAAGTGTGGAAACGGTGCGGCTTGTGCGGAGTTTGGAGTAGTTCTAAATTCTAAGCCTTTTTTCAAATTAGAAACGAAATAAAATTTGGGCTAAATCCTTTTTTTGTTTCAATTTTGCCCTGCGGACAAGGCATGCCTTGTCCCTACACCTGCACTTTTGTAGGGACAACGCACCGCGTTGTCCAAACCATGTTTTTCAATCACGTATATTTTCGTAGAAAAAACCTACCCCATTATCCAAACTATATCCAAATAAAACAACAAATTTTTTCAATCTTGCCAAGCGGACAAGGCATTGCCTTGTCCCTACATTTGAATCTACATGTTACAAAAACTGCCCTTTAAAAAGATAAAGTCCCTTCTTATCGAGATAGCCGAGCGCGAGTTGGTGAATAATGTAGGCGAAAATATAGCGGCTTACAGTTTTCCCAATCCTGCGACGCTATGTTTTTTGGCAAAACTTATCTGCCGCCGTCAGCCCTTTGGTTTGGTGCTGCTCAATAAAGTAGGCAGTTATGAAATTAGGTATGAATCAGGACTTATTTTGCACCAAAAAAATAAAGTTTGGTATTTAGGAAATTATCAGCCCAATCGCAAGCGGCATTTTTCTAATTTCAAACACTTTTTCCCTTCTCTTTTGCGCCGTCTGCCCCTTTATTTTACGTTGGGAAAAGAGATTGCACTAATAGAATACAGTCCGCACGAGGCGGTTTTTCCTTCGGTTTTGGAGGCAGTAACAAATTGGAATCATCAATTTTTATACGATTATCATTCGGATTTTGTAAATCTTATCGCCACTTTTGCCAACACAGGCATCAAACTGCAAATTATCATAGAAGACACAGCAGGCGATTTTTATATAACGACTTCACGCATCTGGGTTCGCAGTGCCTTTCCCCAAATTAGGGTCTTTTTTGAAAATACCAACTTCAATGCCCGTCAGCCCGATTTTATCCGAAGCGGCAATTATTTGGGCATAGAAAATAGAATCATACAAATTAAATACAAAAACAAAATTTTATATTCTAAACCAGCTTTTACGACAAAAGAAAAAACATACAGAAAAAATCATATCTGGAACTTGATAGCGCGTTTTCATCAAGATTTGGGCAAGGCAGAACCTTAAAAAATGTTTTGGCTACAAAATTTGGCAATTTCGTCGGGATTTGGTAGCTTGCAAAGTGGTTTTCTGACGTTAGACCTACCTAAAATGCCAAATCTGGATAAAAAGTATTTGTTTAGAATGACCCATATAGAGAATATTCCGCATATTCTCCAAAATGGCATTACCCATTCAACCTCGACGCAGTCGAATCCTGATTTTGTCCCTATCGGTGATAAACGTTTGATTGTGCGACGAAACCTTACGTTATTAGAAAATGGCAGACGTTTAGGGGACTACGTTCCTTTTTACTTTGGCTATCGCATGCCAATGCTCTATGTCATTCAAAAAGGCTTTAATGGAATAGAAGCTATCCCCGTAGGCGATATTGTTTATTGTGTAACTACCATTCAAGAAATTATCAATTTGAACTTAGATTTTATCTTTACAGATGGGCATGCTGTGGATAAATTCAGTTCGCAATACACAAGGGCAGACATAGGAAATATTGAGATGCTTATAGACTACGCCGCCATTCGAGCCAAATATTGGCAGGACGAACAAGATTTGGACAAAAAGCGTAGGAAAGAAGCCGAATTTTTAATCTTGGGTGACCTTCCTCCAAAAGCAGTTTTGGGATATGTTGTCTATAACACAAAAGCCTGCGAAAAAATGATAGGCTTTGGCGCGTCAGCCGATAAAGTCGTTGTAAAACCAGAATATTATTTTTAAAAATATGATACACTATAAAACAGGAAACTTATTAGAAAGCGAAGCAGAGGCGTTGGTCAATACCGTTAATCTTGTCGGGGTGATGGGCAAGGGAATTGCTTTGCAGTTTAAAAAAATGTTTCCTAATAATTTTAAAAAATATGCACAAGTTTGTAAAAACAAAGAACTTCGTATTGGTCAATTATTAGTTACAAAAGATAAATCTTTGCTATCAGGCGAGAAAATCATCATCAACTTTCCCACCAAAACGCATTGGCGACTCCCCTCCGAATATCCTTACATAGAAGCAGGGCTGGCGGCACTTGTCAAGACAATAGAAGAAAGTAGTATCAAGTCTATTGCCATTCCACCGCTTGGGGCGGGACAGGGCGGTTTAGAATGGAAAAATATAAAGCAATTATTAGAAAAATATTTAGGCGACCTAAATTGTGAAATTTACATCTATCAGCCTCAAACCCAAATAGTTGAAGCCCTCGAAAAAGAGCGCGTCAGCCTAACCCCTGCAAGAGCCATGTTGCTCGCCGTTCTGCACGATTTGGTTCATCAGGGCGAATTTGTATCAGAATTTGCGGCAGAAAAAGTTGCTTATTTTTTGCAAAGATTTGGGGCAGCAGAAGTCTTTAAACTCGACTTTAAGCCTAATTTTTATGGTCCTTATTCGGGCAAAGTAAGACATGTTTTGCACTATCTCAATGGGAGTTATCTTGTAGGATATAGCTCGAAAGACAAAAAACCTTTTGAAACCTTAGAACTTATTGCCGAAACAGAAAGGGAAATAATTGCCTTTTTAGACGACCCTGCACAATCAAAAAATAAACTTATTGTAGAAAACACAAAACTATTTCTGGCGGGCTTTTATTCAGCCTTCGGTTTGGAACTGCTTTCTACCATAGACTTTATTAGGTTGGAAAAAAAGGTAGATACCGAAGAAGCCATCAAAAGAGAATTAGAAAATTGGAGCGACCGAAAAAAAACACTATTCAATAACCCCAAATTTATTCAAATTGGCTTAAACCACCTCAAATCACAGTCGCTGCCCTGCTCATAAGGCGCATCTCTTTGGCGTTGGCTATAAGAGTTGTTAAAAATTTGGAAAGCCCACTTTTTTTTCGCATCTTGCCCCTTGTTTTGCAAAAAAGCCACAAAGCAGGCACTTGTGCCGCTTCCCCTTATCGTCATTAGACACAATTATTTATATTCACCCCAAATCTGTCCCCTTGATGGAACAAGCTGCTGATATTCAGGAATTACAACTCAAAATCCAACGTGTGTATCGGGAAGTCGGAAAGGTAGTTGTAGGGCAAGACCAGATGGTCAATCGCCTTCTTATCGGACTTTTTACCAACGGACACGTGCTTTTGGAAGGTGTCCCCGGCTTGGCAAAGACCCTGACGGTCAATACCTTATCTACCGTCTTAGCACTTCAATTTCAGAGGATTCAATTTACGCCTGACCTTCTTCCTGCCGACGTTATCGGTACGATGATTTACAACCAAAGCCGCGGCGAATTTGAAGTCAAGAAGGGTCCCATTTTTTCAAATCTTATCTTAGCAGATGAAATCAACCGTTCCCCTGCCAAGGTGCAGTCGGCACTTTTAGAAGCCATGCAAGAGCGTCAGGTTACGATTGGCGAGCAGACCTACAAATTAGACAAGCCCTTTTTGGTATTAGCGACCCAAAACCCTGTCGAGCAGGAGGGAACTTACCCGCTACCCGAAGCGCAAGTGGATAGATTTATGATGAAGGTCTATGTTTCCTATCCTGCCAAAAGTGCAGAATTAGAGATTATGCGCCGCATGTCGAATCTGGACTACAAAGGGGGCGTAGAGCCTGTGTTGAGCAAAGCCGAAATTAGTGCCATTGCAGGTGCTATCAATGATGTCAAAATCAATCCTTCTTTGGAGGAATACATCATCGAGCTTATCTTTGCTACCCGCTTCCCCCAAGATTACGGTCTGAAAGAGGAAGCGCGTTATATCCAATTTGGGGTTTCGCCACGTGCCAGCATTGCCCTCAATCGTGCGGCGAAGGCAGTCGCTTTCATGGACGGACGCGATTTTGTCTTACCCGAAGACATCAAAAGTATCGTTCCCGATGTCTTTAATCATAGAATTATCCTCAACTTCGAAGCCGAAGCCGAAGGCATTACCTCGCGCAATATCATCGATACGATGCTCAAAAAAGTGGCTATCAACAAATAAAAACAACGTGCATAGGGGCAGTATAGTTAAATTCTAAAAAGTCTATTTGGTTAGGATTCGATACTGCCTCTCTCTCTTTAAGCCCTTTTCTGTCAAACGTTTTGCCATTGCTCCCCTTTTTCTATGATGCTGCTATGATGCTCGAAAATCAGTCTTTCCCTTCGCCAAGCCCTGTTTCGGCACGCAATCGCCTCTTAGGTTGGCTCTTTACGCCACTCTTTGCCACTGCCTTTTTTGGGGTCTTGTTGCTCAATCACCTCTGTCAGGTTGTTGCCTTTCGCTTTTTTGGCTATCAAGCACACAAAAAAACCGTCGATTGGCTTTGTATTTGGCTTTTGGGCGCACTTCGCTGTATCGGAAGCAAAGTTCGCTACCACAACTTAGCAGGCAAGCTACCCACCGACCGACCGCTAATTTTGGTAAGCAACCATCAAGGCATGTACGACATTCCTGCCATTGGCTGGTTCTTTCGCCACCATCACCCCAAATACGTAACCAAAAAAGAGCTATCTAAGGGCATCCCTGCCATTTCCTTTAATGTACGCAACGGCGGCTCGGCGGTCATAGACCGCAACAATCGCCTACAAGCCCTTACTGCCTTGAAAGAATTTGCCATCTATTTGGGCAAAAATAAATACGCAGGCTGCATCTTCCCCGAAGGCACACGCTCACGCGATGGCTCTATGCGTGCCTTCAAGCCCGCAGGTTTGGCAATGATGCTCAAATACATGCCCGACGCGCTAATCGTGCCTATCGCTTTGGAAAATTTCTGGCAAATCGAGCGTTTCAAATTCAAACCCGTTCCGTTTGCGATGCCGCTTTCGGTTACGATTCTGCCCTTTATCGAGCCAAACGGCAAGAATGAAACGCAAATTATAGAGCTTTGTCAGGAGGCGATTCAAAAACAACTTGGCGCACTGGTCTTGGCATAAACGCCCAACTTTCAAGCCCTAAAAACGGTCTAAGAAGCGAAAACGCAATTTTTTTCGCTTCTTTTTCTTTTTCGCCTTCTTTTTTTTGGCGAAATCTAAAAAAAAACTTATTTTTAGCCTTTAATATCCAAACGGGGAAAAGTACAAACTTTTTGCCCTCCTCTTTTTCGTTTCCCTACCCAATCCACACACTTCGCAAACAAATGGACTTCGCACTCGATTTATACGAATACCACCAATGCCTACAAAAAGACGGAGTCTGGGCTATTTTCAAAGGTGCTATTTCGCAGGAACTTTTAGCCGACATCGCAGAGGGTTTTAAAGAGCGTACCCAAATCCCCGAAGCGGTGAAAAACAAGGTCTTTGCCGTTTTTATAGAAGTGGCACAGAATATCTACCACCACTCTGCCGAAAAGCAGATGGCAGAGGGGCAAACAATCGGAGCAAGAATCGTGATGATAACACAAAGTGCCGACTCTTTTATGGTTTCTGGTGGAAATTGGGTTACGAAAGCACAAAAGGAAAAACTCGAACAACGCACTGCCTACATCAATCACCTCGATAAGGAAGCCTTAGCCGAATATTATCGACAGGAGCGCAAGTTTGCCAAAGGCAAAACACAGGGCGCACACGTAGGACTTATCGATATGGTCAGACGTTCAGGCAATCCCTTAGCGGTACGCTTCGAGGAATCCCCTTCGGGTCTATACTTTTTTAGCATTTCAGTTCGAATAGAAAAAGAGTGGAAAAAAGTAGTGCCTAATTAATCTTTTCTTTTATGAAACGCTTTTATTTTTTCAACTTCTCTTTTGTTTTTTTTTCAACTTTGTTTTGTATCCACTTCGTTTTAGCAACCCCTATCACGCAGCTTTGGCAGGTAGGTACGATTAGCTTGGCAGAGGGCGCAGGCAGGTTGCAAGTACCGCGTGGCTATCATTTCATTGATTTTCAGCAAGATAGCACACAAGCAACGCACTATCAGCCCTATTGGGCTTCGATGGGTGCGCTGGGCATTTTAGAGCGCAATGCAGACGATTCTACACACAGCTACCGCATCTTTTTGCACTATCGCCCTATCGGGCATGTCAATTTGGCAGAGATGGAAAAATTAGAGGCGCAAGATTGGCTTGCCATTTTACAAGATGATTTAAAAGAAAAGCAAAAAAATATCGCGCCCCTACCCCTACCAAAACACGCACCACAGGAAGACTCCCTTGAAAAGGCAGCAATTTTGGGCTGGTGGCTTCGTCCTACATACGAAGGACAGACCTACCGTATTCTTTGGGCGGAGCGTTTGCACTACCAAGATTCCTTGTTTTTGCGCTATCAGGTGCGACTTTTGGGCAGATATGGCACGCTCGATTTGCAGGTCATTGCTCCTTCGGAAAGCCTTGCCTTTGTGCGCTCGGAATTAGATAAACTCTGTTATGCGATACAGTTCAATGAGGGCTATCGCTATCAAGATTTCGACCCTGCTATGGATAAAATCGCCGCCGCAGGCGCAGCGGGTGTCTTTGCAAGCAAATACCTTACGAAGGCGGGCATTTTTTCATTCTCCTTCAAATGGTTGCGCTGGTTTTTTCTGATAGTAGTCGCCTTGCGCAATATCAAGGCTAATTGGCTCAAACAGAAAAATCTTATCCGATTCGAAACGCTTGACAAGATTTTGAAAAAGATTTAGCCTTATTTAAAAAGCTATTTGAATTGAAAAGGCTTCGTCTGCGACCAAGCCTAACATTTGGGCGGTTTTTTGGGTATCGAAACAATACAAACAACAGAAGGGGATACACCTAATAAACTTACAGTTCTTTACTCAATTTGCGAATCTCCTCGATGGATAGTTTCGTGAGTTCGGCGGTCATTTCTATAGAAAGTCCTCTTTTTAAACAAGAGATTGCTAATTCACGACGGGCTTCGAGCTTGCCTTT